>CAZTMN010000009.1:0-25066 GCA_964615275.1 uncultured Beijerinckia sp.
GTTGCAGGCGCGCTTCAATGGCCGCGTGACCAACATCACCGACTATGGCGCGTTCGTCGAGCTGGAACCGGGCATCGAGGGCCTGATCCATGTCTCGGAAATGTCATGGACCAAGAAAAACGTGCATCCCGGCAAGATCGTTTCGACCAGCCAGGAAGTCGACGTTCAAATTCTCGAGGTCGATCCGGTCAAACGGCGCATCTCGCTTGGTTTGAAACAAACGCTTCAAAACCCTTGGGAAGGCTTTGCCGAACGCTATCCTGTCGGCGCCGAAGTCGAGGGCGAGGTCAAGAACAAGACCGAGTTCGGCCTGTTCATCGGCCTGGAGGGCGATGTCGACGGCATGGTTCACCTGTCCGATCTGGACTGGAAGCGTCCTGGCGAACAGGTCATCGAGGACTACAAGAAGGGTGACATCGTGCGCGCCCAGGTCCTTGATGTCGATGTCGACAAGGAACGGATCTCGCTGGGCATTAAGCAGCTCGGCACCGATCCGTTCGCGGCGGCGGCCAGCGGCGGCGAGGATTCCGGCGAACTCCGTCGCGGCAGCGTCGTGACCTGCGAAGTGACCGAGGTCAAGGACGGCGGACTGGAAGTCAAGATCGCCGGCACCGAACTCGAAACCTTCATCAAGCGCAGCGAACTGGCCCGCGACCGGGCCGATCAGCGGCCGGATCGCTTTGCGGTCGGTGAAAAGGTCGACGCACGCATCACGGTGTTTGATCGCAAGGCGCACAAGATCTCCGTCTCCATCAAGGCGCTTGAAGTGGCCGAGGAGAAGGAAGCGATCGCCCAGTTCGGTTCCGCCGATTCCGGTGCTTCGCTCGGCGATATCCTTGGCGCCGCCCTGAAGGCGCGCGAAACGAAGGACGGCGACGAAGACGCCAAGGAGTAGCTGTCCGCAGAAATATACCCGGCCCTGTAAACCGGGCCGGGCGCTTGTTGGTTAATTTTGTGTTGAAATTCGCTGTTGTAGGCAGATCAGACGAGACCTCGCTGGCTGGAGTTTTGGAATGACCGCCTTTCCCGGTTCAACCGCGGATTACATTATTGACCGGCGCAAGTTGCGCCGCAAACTGACGTTCTGGCGGGTCTGCGCGTTTCTGTTGGCGCTTGCGGCGATTGTTGCAATCTGGTGGCGCGCCACGGCGTCAACGGTTCCAGGCCCCAGCCAGCCCCATATCGCGCGGGTCGAAATAACCGGATTGATAACCGGTGACCGCAAAACACTTCAGCTGTTCGAGAAGATCGGAAAATCGAACGCCAAGGCGGTCCTGCTCTCCATTGAAAGCCCAGGGGGAACCACAACCGGGTCAGAGCGGCTCTACGAGGAGATCCGCCTGCTGAACAAGAAGAAGCCGGTTGTTGCGGTTGTTGGCACGGTTGCCGCGTCCGGAGCCTATATCACGGCGTTGGCTGCTGAACGCATCGTGGCGCGCAAGAATTCGATCGTCGGATCCATCGGCGTACTGGCGCAAATTCCGAATGTTTCACAAATGCTTGGCAAACTTGGAGTGAGCGTGGACATTGTCCGCTCGGCGCCGTTGAAGGCGGCGCCCAACAGTTTCGAAAAGACGTCGCCAGAGGCGCGCAAAGCGCTGGAGGCCATTGTCGCGGGTTCGTACGAATGGTTCAAAGGTTTGGTGAAAGAGCGCCGCAAGCTGAATTCGGAGGAATTGGCGGTAGTCGCCGACGGGCGCGTTTTCACCGGCCAACAAAGCATTGCCCTGAAACTGGTCGACGCGATCGGCGGTGATCGCGAAGCAATCGCCTGGCTTGAACGGGCCAGGAAGATTCCGAAAAATCTCAAAATTCGGACATGGAAAAAATCCAGATCCGGCAGGTTCGGCTGGCTGCGCAGTGTGGCGGGGCTACTTGCTTTTGCCGGTTTTGACAACGCCGCCGCAACATTGCTGCAAAGCACCAAACAGGTTGAAATTGGTGCGCTTGACGGACTTTTAGCAGTCTGGCAGAGTAATTTATAGTGCGTAACGTTCTGGAGAATAATGCGGCGGAATTCACGCCACCGGCGGAGAACCGAAGCGTCTTCGAGGGCAAGAGGGGGCCACTGTTTTGATAAAATCAGAACTCGTACAGCAAATAGGCGAACAATTTCCGCACCTGTTCCAACGTGATGTAGAAAACATCGTGAATGCAATTTTCGAAGAAATTACAAACGCGTTGGCGCGAGGCGACCGCGTCGAATTGCGCGGCTTTGGAGCTTTTTCGGTTCGCCAGCGCGGCGCCCGGCGTGGCCGTAATCCGCGCACCGGACAGCAAGTCGACGTGGCGGAGAAGTCGGTGCCGTTTTTCAAGACCGGGAAGGAAATGCGCGAGCGACTCAACGCCGACGACGCATCCAATTCCTGATCCCTCACCATCTGCAAGCGGTTTTTTTGATTCCTCCGGCCGTACCGGGTCCGCTCAGAATCTTGGTTGCCTGCAGCGACCTCGGTGCCCGGCGCTGCGGGCTATTAGGCATCGCGGTCTTTTGTTATCCTGACGGAACAGGCTATGATGCGCGCAGCTGGCGGCGCATTGTGGCGGCGGCTCCCGGCTCAGGATTGCACGCCTGACGCGTCCCTCCAACGCCAACAGGCCCGCTTCGCCTGGCAATCGCTGCCAGGCGGCGTAAGAAAGACGGAGTTCATGAAAAGTTTCCTCAAATTGCTGTTGCTGGCGCCCGTCGCTGTCGTGATCATAGCATTCGCAATTGGCAATCGGCACAGCGTCAAGGTCGTAGCGGACCCGACCGCGATGGTGTTTGCGCCCCTGCACGTAGAGGCGCCGCTTTATCTGGTTGTACTCGTCTCACTCATGGTTGGAACGATCGTCGGCGGCGTTGCAGCATGGATGAAACAAGGCAAGTATCGCAAGGCAGCGCGCACGGCGCGGGCAGACAGCAAGAAACTGGAAGCGGAAACCGAACGACTGCGCTCGCAAGTGTCGACACTTGCTGCGACCGAAAACAACATCACGGCAGCTTACACCTCAAGGCCTGCCGCCTGATCGGCACGCCTGTTTCCGGTCGGCTTTCTGACACCAGCGAATATTAACGGAGCCTATCATGTCAACCAAGTTCATCGCCGTGCTGGGAACCGTGCTCGCGTTGTCATTGACGCCGGCGATCACGACAACCGGAGTTGTACAAGCGCAGTCGCTTGAGCAGGCCGTTCAGAATACCAAGCGCTCGGACCGCAACAAGGCGCGCGACAAGTACCGTCATCCGCTGCCGGTACTGAAATTCCTTGGTGTCAGGCCGGACAGCACGATTGTCGAAATACTGCCCGGGAGCGGCGCCTATTTCATGGAAATCCTGGCGCCATACGTAAAACAAAAAGGCAGGTTCTATGCCGCCAATCGCGACAAACTTGCAAGGCCGCGCTATCTCAAAGACCACAAGAAAATGCTGGCCAAGTTGAAAGCCGACCCTGACAGGTTTGGCAAGGTGATCGTTACCAAGTTCAATCCGGGACGGCATGCCATCGCACCGGCCGGAAGCGCCGACTTTGTCCTGACCTTCCGCAATCTGCACAACTGGATTGAACGGAACCAAATCGATGCGGCCCTGAAGGATTTTCACACGGCGCTCAAGAAGGGCGGTGTTCTCGGCGTCGTGGACCATCGCGGCCGCACGGATATCCCGCAGGAAAAGCAGAACAAGACAGGCTATGTCCGCCAGGACTACGCCATCAGGATTATTGAAAAGGCCGGATTCAAGTTTGCCGGCGCGTCGGAGGCCAACGCCAACCCCAGGGACACCAAAGACCACCCAAAAGGCGTTTGGACGCTGCCGCCTGCTTTGCGTCTCAAAGACAAGGACAGGGCCAGATATCTGGCGATCGGCGAGAGTGACCGCTTCACCCTGAAATTCATCAAGCAATAGGGTCAGCACGTTACTCCGGCTGCGGCATGGCGAAGGGCGGAAGCGGCGTGATAGCGGCCAGCCCGCCATCGGCCGCCAAAATATGGCCGGTAACGTGACTGGCCATGTCCGAAGCCAGGAACAGCAACGCGGAAGCGATTTCGAAGGGCCGGGCAGCCCGGCCAAGAGGGATGACCCGCTCGACTTGCGCCCATTGCCCGGCCGTGAGTCGCGAGAGCAATCTGGGCGTCCGCACGATCCCCGGTGCGACCGCATTGACGCGTATGTTTTTCGGCGCAAGCTCGTAGGACATGGTACGCACCATCTGGTGCAACGCTGCCTTCGCCGATCCGTAAACGGACTGCCCCGGAATGCTTGCGTTGCCCGCTATCGACCCCACAAAGGTTATCGACCCGCCGCCTGCCTCGGCAATGGCATCGGCGCCGATCTGCAGTGTCAGGAACACATGCCGCAATACGATGTCGTGCTGTCTCGCCCATTGCGCATCATCGAAATCCGACAGGGTTTGTGTATTGGCCTCGCCGACAATGTCGACTATTCCCGACAATGGACCAGCCATTTTGACGGTATCGGCAATGGCCCGCGCCATTTCTTCGCGGCTGGTCACGTCTGCGACAACCGCATGGCCCCTGACGTCCGAGGCAATCGTCTCGGCGCGCCCGCGATTGTTGTCTATGCAGACGACATTCGCCCCCGCCTGTGAAAGCGCATGGCAGGCCTGCTCGCCAATGCCCTGGCCGGTGCTCTTGTTAATGATACGGCGACCACCGAGATCGAGGAGCGAACGATAATCCAGCCTGTCCATTATAAAACCCCATGCTGCTTTCCTGACAATGCAGTCTGCAGCATGGGGCGCAAAATGTCAGCCGCCGGACGAGCCGGATAGTGAATCAGCGGCCGCGGTAGCCGCTATGGCCATAACTGACGTCCTTGCGGCCATTATGGCGTTCGGCGACCCGGCGTTCCGAATGACCAAGATCGCCATAAGCCAGATCGAACAATGTTGCCGCCGCATCAAGCCAGTTCTCGCGATCCGCCTCGGACCAAAAATGTCCAGCGGGCGGCAAGTACTGCAACAGGCTGGCCAGCAAATGCGCCGATTCGGCGGCGGCGGCATCCCCCGCCGGCTGCGTTTGCGATTGTTGCGTTGGTGGCTGTTCCATCGGCTGCAACGGAGACTGCTGCGCCATCGCCTGCGGCGAACCGTAACCCTGCGCAAGCTGTTGCCCAGGACACGGCTGCGGAGTCTGCGGGGCATACCCCGGCGGGACGCTGGGATAACCGTCCACCTGGGGTGGAACAGGCTGCTGATACGGCATCGCCGGCGCATAGCCGGGCATCCCCGCAGGATAATATTGCTGCGCCTGGTATGGATGCATTGCCCACTGTGCGTATGCCGGCATCAGCGGTTGTGGCTGATACACGGGTTGCATGTTCGGACCGGGCGACGGCGGATAGGCTTGCTGCGGCATCGGCATCGGCTGCGAGTATTGTGGCGGACCAAATCCAGGCTCGTTCCGACCTGCGGTCCCGGATCGCGCCTGATGCTCTATAATTTGCCGCATTTCCTGCTGCAGCAGCTGGCGTATTTCCTCTTGCATTGCGTATTGCTGCGACTGCCGCCTCACGTCTGCTTCGGGTGTGGAAGAAGCCTGCGCGACAACTTGTGGTTCATCGCCGTCCAGCGATGTCTGCTGGGCGGGATGAACCGGAGCCGGACGTGCTGCCGGGGCTTCCGGTAGCGTGCCGCGGATGGCCTGCAACGGCGGCGCCGACGGCTGGCCGGGCGGCGGCGAAGGTTGCGGCGCTTGTGGTTGACCTGCAGAAACCGGCGCTGGCGGCGGCTCCACCGCCGCGGCAACGGGTGCAGCATCTTCCGCGTTCTCTGGTACCGGGTTTGGGCTAATGCCAGCCGATCTCCTGCGTGCGGGCACCTCCTCACCTTGCAAAGGCAATGGGGTCGCCTGCGTGCGGAAAGCTGAGGGATGATGGGCGACCCTGTCCGGTTCGCGCGCACCATCCCCGGCGCCTTGCGCATGTGGCTGGCTGTCGTTCAAATTCTTCACCTCGTGGATCAGGGGGACAACTTCCGCGGATTCAGCGTTTTGACCTGGTATATCAGGAAGGGGGGCAAGCCGGGGCGCTGACTGGCTGCGGCGCTTCAACAGCGGGGGCTCGCCGTTTCCGGGCGGCAAAACCATAAGACCCTCGGCAATCGCTCGCGCGGCCTTGTCAGAGGGCTGGCCCGGCTCATGCGCCGGAGGAGCTGCCTTTGAGGCAGCGGAATTTCCCGCGTCACTGTTATGTGCCTTTGCAGCACCTTCATCCGTCGTCATGTTGCGCTCCCGCAGAACCGGTGAAGGACTTTCGTCCATCCGGCTTTCGTTGCAGGAAAACTACGACCCGGCGATTGCACTTGGCTTAAGCAACAGGGTTGAAAAGGTATTACCAATGCCGTTTGCCGGGGCTTTCGGCGCGATCATGGCGTCTTGGTATACAACCCGATAACAGCATCGATACATGTCCATCAATTTGCGCACGAATTCGTTAAGGTTAGGAAATCCTGACACCGGCTATATTCATGGCAAAGATCGCATCGAATACGCAGGAAGCGCGGGGTTATACGCATTGTCAGCATACCGACAACAAGACAGTGCAAAACCGCGGCGAATGCAGTAGAATTGCTCCCGATAACCGGCAAGCATGGAAACAGTCCGGACCAAAGGGGAAAACAATGCGAAATATTCTTGCGCCGATCGAACTGCATTCCTCGATCGAATCGACGATGGCAACCGCAGTTATCCTTGCCAAAAAGTTTTCCGGAACGATTGAAGGGCTCGCACTCGGTCCAGATCTTCCCGACCTTGTCGCCTTCGACATGCCGGTCAGTTGGGCGGTTACGGATCAGAATACGTGGAAAGAGCTTGCCGAAGAAGCGCACCAGAAGTTTGACGCCTTCATGGCGGGACAATCGATGCCGGCCGCCGCCCCGGGAACCAGCGGGCCGAGCCAGTTGTTTCTCAGCGACAAGTCGTTCGGAGACAGTCAGGTCGCAAGCTATGGCCGCATCTTTGATGTTGCGGTGCTCGGCCGGCCGGGCGGTGAACGCGGCGATCCGCGCATGGCGACCGCCGAAGCGCTGATTTTCGAAAGCGGACGCCCAATCCTTCTGGCACCGCCGCAGGCGCCAGCTGACTTCGGCGATTCAATTGTCATATCCTGGAATCGCAGCACGGAGACGGCGCGATCCGTGGCCCTGGCCATGCCGTTGCTGCAGCGGGCGAAAAAGGTCTCGGTGCTGACCGTGGAAAATTTCATGGTTGATGGGCCAACCGGCGAGGATTGCGCCGCCAAACTGTCCGCACATGGAATTCCGGCGGAGGCGGTCACCAGACCCGCCAAGGGCAGTCCCGGAGAAGACGTATTGGACTATTGCACGGAATATGGGGCCGACCTGCTGGTCAAGGGCGCTTTCACCCAGAGCCGCTTGCGGCAAATGATTTTCGGCGGACCGACAGCGCACATCATGTCCAACGCGCAATTGCCGGTATTCATGGCGAACTGATTTCACGCGCCAGGCCTGGACGTCGATCGCGGCTACAACCGCCGCGTCGGGTTGACCAGTGCGAGCGCGGCAGCGATTGCCGCGATCCCCGCCAGCAGGAAAAATCCCCAACGAAAACCCGAGGCGATTTCCGCCATGATCGCGGCGCGGCGCACGGGCGAAAACTCCTTCAGCGCCTCGGGCCCGAGATTGAGTATTCTGCCGAAACTCGCCGCCGCCTCGGGATCCTGGAATGCCAGCAAGGCAAACAGGACCGTTCCGAAAAGCGCGGTGCCAAATACCGCACCGACCGTGCGGGCCAGTTGCACCGATCCCGAGGCTGCGCCAAGTTGACGGCGGCCGGCCACCGCCTGAATCGTGACCTGCGATACGGTCATGACGGTCCCCATTGCGATGGCCAGGGCAAAAATGGTTCCGTACAGGCCGCGTAGTGTCAGTGCTTGCGCGTACAAGGCGAGATAAACAAACACCACCACGGTCGCAATCATCCCCAGGGACGGGAAGACCATCGTGTAGCCGGTGCGGGTCACCAACCGGCCGACGACTATCGACGACAGCGCTATCGCGAAAGAATAGGTCAGCAGCATGAAACCGACATCGTGGATAGTCCCGATCCCGGTGACGCGCAGATAAAGCGGCAAAAAGGCGATCAGCGCCGTCATCATTGCCCCATGACACAGGATCATCAGCTGGCAGTTCCAGATGGTCGGCAACCGCATCAGCGCCATTGGCAACAAGGGCGAAACCGCATTCCTTTGCTGACGGATCAAAACATAAAGCGCGGTAATGGAGATAACCACCAGTGCCGCCATCAAGGCCGCGCCGGACGTATCGAAGCGCCGCACCTGTTCAAGGGCGAGCAGCAGCGGCACGACGAAGGCCGTAAAGTAAAACAGGCCCCAGTAATCGAATTGCCATTCGGCACGCGGCGGCGCACGGCGGTTTTCAAGGCGCAGAACCATGAGAAAGGCCAGTATACCGACCGGGATATTGATGAAAAACACGGCGCGCCAACCAAATTGCAACGTTAAAAATGCGCCGATAACCGGCCCCAGCGCCGCGGATATTACAAACACGGTTGCCGTGTAGCCCTGATAGCGGCCACGCTCGCGCGGCGGCACCACTTCTGCCATAAGCGCCTGGCACATGCTCATCATGCCGCCGCCGCCAAGGCCCTGGAAAAATCGCGACGCCGACAGCAAGACGACACTGGGCGCCAGCGCGTTCAGCACCGAACCAATCATGAATATCGCCAGCGCAACGATCAACAACCTGCGCCGGCCAAACACATCACCGAGATAGCCATATACCGGCGCGGCGATCGTCGAGGCGATCAGATAGCCAATAAAAACCCAGGAAACCCTTTCGACGTCGCCGAGGGCGCCGGCAATCGCCGGCAAGGCGCTCGCAACGATCGTCTGGTCGCCAACCGACATGTAGATCGGGAGCGCAACCGACGGAAACATTCGCCAAAATGCCCGCGGCGTATCCGCCGGGAATGTATTGGTATCGTCGTAACCTATCCGCCCGCCGGTACTCACCGCGCCGTCCTGTTCCTGATCTCATGCGCTGCCACGCGTCTGACCTTTGATAGGCCGAAGCGACCGCCAAGCCAATGGGCGGGCAAAGCGAAATAATTGCTAGCGGATACTCCCACTGCTGCGGCACCAGGGATAACAGCTTGCGTTCCCGGCAGACCGGAGGTAGGTAGCGTTATATCCATATGGATATAACGCTATGGAGCGACGCGTGCCGTGTTCGGGTGTGAAAATTCTAATGGTCTGCGTTTTCCTGGGCGCCGCAAACCATGCCGCCGGGTACGGTGTCCGGGCCGCGCAAACGCGGATCGCCACCGCAGCGAATTTTGCCGGGCCGGCGGCCGTTATTGGTGCGCGTTTTACCCGCGTGACCGGCCATCGGGCAGTATTCAGTTTTGGCTCTACCGGCCAGCTTTATGCGCAGATCAGCCGGGCAGCGCCGTTTTCTGTATATCTTGCCGCCGACACAAAACGCCCGCAATTGGCTGTCCGCGAGGGACTGGCAATGAAGGGAACAATGTTTACCTACGCACTCGGTCGCATTGCGCTTTATAGCGTCGATGCCACGCTCGTGCGCGGGCCGGAAACGCTGAAGCGAGGCGCGTTTCAAAGGCTGGCCATCGCCAATCCAGCAACCGCGCCGTACGGCAGCGCCGCGATCGACGTGCTCGCAAACCTCGGCCTTGCCACAACGCTGGCAGCAAAGATCGTCCGTGGCAACAACATTGCACAGGTCTATCAATTTGTCTCAACAGGCAATGCGGAAGCGGGGTTTGTCGCGCTTGGCCAAATCGCGGGCCATGCCAGGGGCTCGCGCTGGATCGTTCCGGCGCATTTGCACAAGCCCATCGCGCAAGCCGCTGTATTATTGAACTCCGGAAAGGACGATCCCGCAGCGCGGGCGTTTCTTGCATTTCTGCGCGGGCCCGAAGCGCGAAAAATTATTACCCGTTTCGGCTACGCCGTTGCCGGCGACCGGGAAGCGGGACAATGAGCGGCATGGCGGACTTGTCGGCGCCGGTTCTGCTAACGCTGCAACTGGCCACGCTGACCACGATTGTCCTGTTGATCGTTGGCACACCGATCGCGTGGTGGCTGGCGCGTTCGAAGGCGCGCTGGAAAGAGGTTGTTGCAGCATTGGTTGCCATGCCGCTGGTGTTGCCGCCCACAGTCCTCGGATTTTACCTGCTGTTGCTGCTCGGCCCCGGCGGTCCGGGCGGATGGTTTGCCTCGCTTTACGGCGCGCGCACGCTGGCGTTTACCTTCACCGGGCTGGTCATCGGCTCCGTGATCTATTCCCTGCCCTTCGTCGTCCAGCCAATCCGCAACGCCTTCGAAGCCATTGGCGAGAGGCCACTTGAGGCGGCCGCCACGTTACGCGCTTCGCCAATGGACATCTTCTGGTCGGTGGCGGTGCCACTCGCGCGGCCCGGATTTCTGACCGGCGCGGTTCTCGGCTTTGCCCATACGGTTGGAGAGTTTGGCGTCATTCTCATGATCGGCGGCAATATCCCGGGCCAGACACGGGTGCTGTCCGTCGCAATCTACGATTTCGTCGAAACCCAGCAATGGACGAATGCGCATATCCTCGCCGCGGGTATGATGTTGTTTGCGTTTTCCGTCATCCTTGCGGTGATGATGCTGGAAAAACGTCTCACCCGTTTCGGCCATTCTCCGGACAGGCGAGCGGGCGCATGATCAATTCCGGCGCGATAGATGTGTCCCTGGCAGGCGATCTTGGCGGCTTTGCGCTGAATGCGGCGTTCACGGTTCCGGCGCTGGGCGTAACCGCTTTGTTCGGGCCTTCGGGCTGCGGCAAGACCAGCGTGTTGCGCTGCATGGCAGGGCTGCAACGCCTCGACGGCCGCCTGTCGGTTGATGGCGACATTTGGCAGGACAGCGACGCGGGGGCGTTCCGGCCGCCGCATCAACGCGCTGTAGGATATGTTTTCCAGGAGGCAAGCCTGTTTGCGCATTTGAACGTCCGGAGCAATCTCCTGTTTGGCGCGCGGCGCAGCGGGCGATCAGGTACCCTGAACCGGATTCAGTTCGAGCCGCTGACCAGGATGCTGAACATCACCCATCTGCTCGATCGCGATCCAGCCGCCCTTTCCGGTGGCGAACGGCAGCGGGTTGCGATTGGCCGGGCGCTATTGTCCAACCCGAAAATCCTGCTGATGGACGAGCCGCTGTCGGCCCTTGATCAATCGACCAAGAACGAGCTGCTACCCTATCTGGAAGCCCTGCACGAGGAACTGGCTATTCCGGTCGTTTACGTCAGCCACGACATGCGCGAAGTTGAGCGCTTGGCGGACACGCTGGTGTTGATGGACCGCGGCCAGGTGACCGGCAGCGGGCCACTCGCGGAACTGCAGGCAAATCCAGCACTGCCATTGCTTGGCGCGCCCGATGCGGCCGTGACGCTCGACGGCACCATTGAGGACATCGACAATGCCTATGGACTAACGCTGTTTTCGATATCCGGCGGCAGGATAATTGCTGCCGGCCACCAGGGTGCGCCCGGCGAGCACCGGCGGCTGCGGATCGCGGCTTCCGACGTCAGCTTTACACGCAGCAAGCCGGTTGACACCAGCATCCTCAACATCGTTCCGGCGGTCGTGATATCAGTCACTGTTCATGGGCCCGGCCCCCAGGCGGACGTTGTGGCCGCGCTGGGAGAAGACGGCTCCGGGGCCAGGATCGTCGGCCGGGTCACGCGCCGCTCCGTCGACCACCTTTCACTCGGCGAAGGCGCGCAAGTCTTCGCACAAATCAAGGGCGTGGCAATCGCCAGCTCCACCGGCAGCACCCGATTTTCGACCGCTTGAGGCAGGACCGGCTTGCAGTCTGGTGGAATACCTTGACCGCACAACTGATCGCATCAAGGGATTGCCTCCGGCGTCCCGAACAACAACAATGCCCCCCGGTAATGGTACTGGGAGGCAGGCGATGTCAATATTGGTGATCGGTGCGGGTCTGGTAGGATCGCAAGTCGCGCGTGTGTTGGTGGATCAGGGCGAAACGCCGGTACTGATGGACAGCGCGGCCCAGACCGCGGCGATCGGCCAGATCGTTTCCCTTGATGCCGTGAAAATAATTTCCGGCGACATCCTGAGACCGTTGTCGATCGTACAGGCGATAAACGATCACGCCATCAGCGGCATCGTTCATACCGCCGCCAATCCGATGCTCACTCTCGGCGCGCAAACCGATCCCTATTCGGCGATCAATCTCAATATCATGGGAACGGTCAACGTGCTGGAGGCTGCGCGCGTGACCGGTATCGAGCGGGTCGTGGTTTCCAGTTCGAACGTGCTCAATCATTTTCTGGCTGGTGGCAACGGGCAGGACGAACCGGTGAGCGAGGAGGCATGGCCGCGACCGACAACCTTTTATTCAGCCACCAAGCAGGCGATTGAAAGTCTCGGACTGAATTATGCAAAATGGTGCGGCGTGGAATTTGCCGGCATTCGCTATGGCGCCGTGTTCGGGCCGTGGAGCGGCGCCGGCGGCGGGGGGCCTTCGAACGTCGTGCGCACCGCGCTGCGCAATCTCATGGCAGGCGAGGAAGCGGTCGTTCCGGCGGGCACGATGGAATGGGTTTATTCGAAAGACGCCGGGCGTGGCACGGTGCTGGCCCTGCGCGCCGCCGAGTTGGGCACCGCCATATTCAACATCACGATGAAAGAGGCGATCGCACCGGAAGATTTCGAGGCCGCCTTGCGTGCGCTGTTTCCGAACGGCAAAATCAGGATCGAAACACCCAAGGCGACAGCCGTTTCGCTGCCAAACATGCGGCGCACCAGCGACGGCTCGAATTCCAGGGCAACCATCGGCTATGAGCCGGAGTTCGACGTGCGGGAGGCGCTCGCTGACATGCATGAATGGATGAAGGCCAACCCCTAACCCGCGCACGACAGGAGACAAGAATGCAATTCGGCATTTGGACGCCAGCGCCGATTTCAATCCGGCCGGACGAAACCATCCTGGAAGCGTTTCACGGACTGGGAAAGGCCGGCAATGAGGGGCCTGATCCGGCGCACCAGTTTGCCGTCGACACGATCCGCCGCGCCGAGGAGCTCGGATTCGACGTCACCCTGATCGCGGAACGCTATTACGGCGAGGACATCGAGGCCTGGCTGATGAGCGCCTCGCTGGCCGAAGCGACCTCGCGCATCGAGATCATGACCGCAGTGCATCCCAGCATCATAAGTCCGCAACTTGCGGCGAAAATGGCTGCATCAATGGACAGGATCAGCGGCGGGCGATCCTCGGTCAATGTGGTCAACGGAGCCCGCAAACCCGAGTTTGATCTCTACGGCGAATGGCTGGAAATGGAGGCGCCGCGCTATCGGCGCATGGATGAATTCATCAAGGTGATGAAAGCCTGCTGGGCGGACGACGAGGTATCTTTCAAGGGCGAGTTCTACGAGATTGAAAACGGCAGGCAATTTCTGCGCCCGCAGACAATGCCGCATCCGCCGCTTTACGCCGCCACCCGCACCAGCGAAGGCATGGATGTCGTCGCGCGCCATTGCGACACCTGGTTCTGCTCCTACCATCTCGATTTCCGCCGCTACGAGGAAAGCGCCGCCAAGATCGAAGGCGACATCAAGGATATGGAACGGCGTATCGCGGGGCGTAGCCGGCCAATGGGCTACGGCCTCTCGGCGCTGGTGATCATGGCAGACACCGACGCGGAGGCGATCGCGAGGGCCGAAGAATACGAAGACCATTGTCGCACAAGCACGTTCACCAAAACGCCGGTTGTGGCGCTCGGCGCAGGGCTGGTTGGCTCGCGCAAAACGGTGATCGAGCGCATCCGCCGCTACCAGGACATCGGCGTCAACCTGCTGATGCTGCACTTCTGGCCAATGCGCGAGGGGCTGGAGGAATTTGCCCGCGAGGTTATGGGGGAAATCGCTCCAATCCCGCCGTCGTCCGAACAAGTGCATTACGCAACAACCTGACTGCCCGGCGCGAATTCCAAGTGCATGACCAGGGCATCGACATACCCCCTCGTCGGGTGGGCGAATGCTCCCGGCAAACGTCCGATAATGTCGAACCCCATGGATTGCCACAGGCGCACGGCGCGTTCATTTGTGGATACAACGAAATTGAATTGCATCGCTCGGAACCCCTTCCGGAGCGCGTAGTCCAGCGAATGAAGGCACATGCTGTGGGCGATCCCGCGTCCCGCCGAGCGTGTGGCGGTCACATAACCGCAGTTGCAGACATGGGCGCCGCCGCCCTGCTGGTTTGCGCGGATATAATAGGTACCAACAACCTCGCCACTGTCGACTGCCACGAAGGTTTCACGATCCTTGCCCATCCAATAGGCCAGCGCTTCGCGTCTGCTCATGTCGCGTGGCAATGCATAGGTTTCCCCAGCTCGCAGTACCGGCTCCAGTATGCGCCAGATCGCAGCGCGATCGTTTGCCTGCGCGCGGCGAATTGCGATCGCTTCTTCCAGGAGATGTCGGGTCACCGCGCGTTGCTTTCCACCTTGCCGCTCACCGCCCTGGTCAGCGTACGCATATCGGTCGAAAAATTACCTTCCGCATCGGCCTCGATCCGCCGGTAAAGGTCCACAACGCCCTGCCCGAATTCCGTCAGTTTGGCGTGGCCACCGCCCTTGCCGCCGGGCTGGGTTTCGAACAGCGGCTTGTCGAACATGGAGTTGACTTCATCCATCAGCAGCCAGGCGCGGCGGTAGGACATTTTCATCGCCCGGGCGGCTGACGATATGGAACCGTTTTCGGCGATCATTTCGAGCAGACGGATCTTGCCGTGGCCAAGCTGGATGTTCCTGCCGGCAGCATTCTTGCCGAAGTCGAGGCGTATGGTGATCCGCGCGCCGGTCATTGGAAGGCCGCGAGCGACAGGCACCCCCGCCCTGTGCGGTTTTCGTCCCGTTCAGGCATGGGGGCACTTGTCCGGTTTGATGTCGACCAGCGGCGTGCCGTCGAGGCAATCGAGGCCGCGCACATGCAATGTTGCGCCATCGACTTTCTCCAGTTTCACCAGCGAGGAGGCGATCGGATTGGGCCGGTTGGGCGAGCGAATTGCGAATGTGCCAATGGTCTTTCCATCCCGCTTCGGGGTCTGCAGGGCAAGATCGCGGCGCGCCCGGTGCATCCAGTACAGAATTTGCAGATAATCATGCTGCTGGATGCCCTGCAGCGCCTGGCCCCACGAGGGGTCAACCTCGATCCGGCAAAGCGGCCCATCCTGATAATCGCCCCGGCGCGGACAATCCCGCGTCATCTGCCAGGGTGTGCGGCAGACGCCTATAAAGTACAGGGCTGGGCCCTCCGGCGGCGGCGCCTCGACGGTCACCTCCCCAGGGCGGATTTCCAGCAGTGCCTCGTTCATGGGACCTCCGAACCTGTTCATTGATGCCGGGATGATTTATGCCATGATACTGGGGCGCTGATAAGTCCGCCGAAAGCGGCAAAACCGGGAGGTTCGGATGATCGATGACTTTGAAGACCATTGCTGGCAGGATGTCGTACCGGCCAGCACGCTCGAGCTTTACAGGCATTACCGGCGGGACCTGTATATCGGTCCGAGGGCCGCGGTTCTGGCGATCGATTTGTACGAACTGGCCTATCAGGGCGGCCCGAAACCGGTGGAAGAGGTAACCAAGACCTATCCATCTTCCTGCGGCATCAACGCGTTCAACGCCATCGCACCGACACAAAAGCTGCTGGCCGCGGCCCGCGCAGCCGGTCTTCCGGTGTTTTATTCCACCACCGAGACCCGCGAGGCGGCAAAGCCCGGGGTCGTACACGCGACCAATCGCCAGAAAGTACCCAAGAGCGCCGATGTATATGCCATACGACCGGAAGTCGGGCCGGTGGCAGGCGATACGGTCATTTTCAAGCAGCGGGCAAGCGCATTTTTCGGTACGCCGCTCATCGCACACCTGACGCAACTGAATATCGACACCGTCATCATATTCGGTGAAAGCACGTCCGGTTGCGTCCGCGCCTCCACGGTCGATGGCTATTCGCATGGCTACCACATGGTCATGGCGGAAGAATGCTGTTTCGACCGTGCCGAGTTGTCGCACAAGATCAACCTGTTCGACCTGCACCATAAATATGCGGACGTGATGCACACGGACGACATCGTGCGCGAGCTGGAAGGGCGAACGCTGAACACCAACGCGGAGGCCGCACAATGAAACCGCGCCGCTACGGTCCGTTCCCCTATTCACCGATTATCGAGCGGCCACAGCAGCGCTGGCCGAACGGCGCCCGTATCGCAGTCTGGCTGATCCCGAATATCGAGTTCTTTGCGCTGGACGAACAGGTGCCTGCCGCGGCCGGCGGTGGCGGCAAGGTGCCGGATATTCCAAGCTGGACGGTTCGCGATTACGGCAACCGGATCGGCGTGTTTCGCATCATGGAGGTACTCGACCGCTACAAGATGCGCGGCACGGTGGCGCTCAACAGCGAGTTATGCGCCGAGCATCCGCAGATCATTAGCGAATGCATCAAGCGCGACTGGGAGTTGATGGGCCACAACGAAAGCAACACCAGACGGCTGAATTCCGTGCCGCCGGAAGATGAGGCGCGCGTGGTAAAAAATACAGTCGAGACAATTGCCGCCGCAAGCGGCCGCAAGGTGCACGGGTGGCTTTCGTCCGGCCTCAATGAGACGTGGAATTCGCTGGACCATTTCGTCGACAACGGCCTCGACTATATTGCCGACTGGTGCAACGACGATCAGCCCTATGAAATGACCCTCGATGACGGGCGCACGATCACCTCAATCCCCTATACGTTTCAACTGAACGACAAGCCGGCGTTTGAAAAACACAATCGCACCGCCGAAGAATTCGACACTATGATCCGCCGGCAATTCGACGTGTTGTATCGTGAAGGCGATATGCAGGCCCGGGTCATGGCGATCGCGGTTCATCCGTACATCATTGGCGTACCGCACCGTATCGGCGCGCTCGATTCGGCGCTGGAATATATCTGCAGGCACGAGGACGTCTGGTTGGCGACAGGCGCGAAGATTGCCGCCGCGGGCAGGGAAATGGCCAGCCGCTAGTGCTGGACGGGTGCGATATTCACAATTTTGACGTCTGAAAGCGGCCCAACGCCGGGGCAAGCGACCCAGCGCTATTGGTTGTACGCGGGCGCTTGTGATCTAATTGCGCATCCGGACCGGCTCAGGCGCGCAGGGAAACTCCATGCTGACCACGATTGCCATTGCATTCGTCATTATCTGCTTCATCGGCGGCATCTATCTGCATGACGTGAGGCAGAAAGAACACACGATCCTGCGCAATTATCCCGTGATCGGCCATTTTCGCTATTTCGCCGAGCACTGGGGCGAATATATGCGCCAGTATCAATACCTGCCGGATTGGGAGGAACGCCCGTTCAACCGGCTGGAGCGGGCATGGGTCTACCGGTCGGCCAAGGGCGTCTCCAACCTGATCAGTTTCGGCAGCGAAGCCACGCCGGCTTTTGCCTTCCGCAATGCCGCATTCCCAGTGCTCGAAGAGGATTGCAAGCCATTTCCCGGAAAGCAGATCGGCATCGCTGAGGGGCCAGGGGCTTGCACCAAACCATACATGGCCAGATCCTTCTTCAATATTTCCAGCATGAGTTACGGCGCGCTCAGCCACGCGGCGATCTCGGCCCTGTCGCGCGGCGCGGCGAAATCGAATGTCTGGCTGGCGACCGGCGAGGGCGGGCTTTCGGAATTTCACCTCGAAGGCGGGTGTGACGTCGTATTCCAGATCGGCACCGCCAAATTCGGTGTACGTAATGAAAATGGAAATTTGAGCGAGCAACGGCTGCGCGCCATTGCTGCGCACGATGAAGTAAAAATGTTCGAAATCAAACTTGCCCAGGGCGCCAAGCCCGGCAAGGGCGGCATGTTGCCCGGCGAAAAGGTAACGCCGGAGATCGCCAAAATTCGCGGCATTCCGGTCGGTAGGGACGCCATCAGCCCCAACCGCCACGAAGACATTTCAAACATCGCAGAACTCGGTGCGTTCGTCGCCCGCGTCCGGGCGCTCACCGGCAAGCCTGTCGGGGTAAAAATCGTCGTCGGCGCCGCGGATTTTCTCGATGAGTGGTTCGTCGACTGCATCAGGAACCCCGAACATTGTCCGGACTATATTGCTGTCGATGGCGGAGAAGGCGGCACGGGCGCAGCGCCGTCGGCGCTGGCCGAGACCACCGGGATGCCGATCACCATGGCTGTCCCGATGGTCGTCAAGGCGCGCGGAGAGCACGGACTTACCGAACGGATCAGGATTGTTGCATCGGGCAAGCTGATTTTGCCGGACAAAGTGGCCTGGGCGATGGCCAGCGGCGCCGATTTCGTTGTCTCCGCCCGCGGTTTCATGTTCGCGCTGGGATGCATCCAGGCGATGAAATGCGCCAGCGGCCAGTGCCCGACCGGCGTAACGGCGACAAATACCAAATTGATCCGGGGACTTGTTCCGGCCGACAAGGCCGAACGGGTCGCCCGCTATGCAGACCGCATGATCCATGACGTCGAAATGATCTCCCATTCCTGCGGCGTCGAGCATCCGGGGGACTTGCTGCCGCATCACGTGACCGCGATCGAACGCGGCGTTGCCGGCTTCCGCAATACCGGGGCGGAATAGGCCTCCGGCCTTCGTTGACGGCTGACCGGCGCGGTCTTACGATGATCGCCACACGCGTTCACAACTGCACCACATGTCTTGCAGGAGGAAATCATGCTGTCTGCGGAAGACAATGAATTGCTGACCCGCGTTGGCCCCGGCACGCCCTGCGGTGAACTGCTGCGGCATTACTGGATGCCCGTCGCCTGCGCCAGCGAGATCAGCGAAGACAATCCAGTCAAAAAAGTGCGTATCCTCGGCGAAAACCTCGTGCTGTTCCGCGACGGGGACGGCCGGATGGGGCTGTTACCGGAACGCTGCCCGCACCGGCATGCCTCGCTGTATTATGGCTTTGCCGAGGAAGACGGACTGCGTTGCCCGTATCATGGCTGGAAATTCGACGTGAATGGCGAGTGCATCGAACAGCCCTATGAACGCGCCGGTGGACCGCTGATGAAGCAGGCGTGCCTGAAATCCTACCCGGTACAACAATTGTCCGGGCTCATCTTTGCCTATCTCGGTCCCGATCCCGCGCCATTGTTGCCGCGCTGGGAAATCCTGGTACGCAAGGACGGAGTGCGCGACATCGTCGTATTGCCGGAGCACAAGAACAACTGGCTGCAGGCGCAGGAAAATTCCCACGATCCAACGCATACCTTTTGGCTGCACGCCAAACTTTACGAGCGGGCGCTGAAGGACCGGCCGGAGGAGCGCAAAAAATGGGCCGCCGACCTGGCCTATTTTGGCCGGCCCATCGACAGTTTTGACTTCCAGCTCTGCCGCGAGCCCGCATGGACTGGGATTCGCAAGGTGCGCACCTATGGCGGCGACAATCCGGAAAAAGAGGCCGGGCACCCGGCTATTTTCCCGAACATCCTGATAGCGCCGCAACAGCGTTTCCTGACCATCCACTTCCGCGTGCCGATCGACGATACCCATACCGCGATCTACTGGGTCGAGTTTCTGCCCAATGAAGACGGGTCGATCACCGAACAGGCCGATGCCGATATCCCGGTTACATTCATGGAGCAGCCGCGCAAGAGCGAAGACGAAGACTACCGGCTCGACCATTTTGTCTATCAGGACCAGATGGCGTGGGAGACGCAGGGAGCGATTGCCGATCGCACGACCGAGCTGATTGGCGCCGGTGACCGGGGCATCGTGATGTACCGCAATCTGCTGCGTGAACAGATTCTCAAGGTGCAAAACGGCGAGGAACCCGACGGTGTGATCCGCGACCCGTCGCTCAACGAGATGATCCGCTTCACCTTCTCCACTGGTCAGGCTGATACAGCGCGCAAAATGGCGGACGAGGCTCCGGCTGAAATGGCGGCTGCGAAATAAGTTTGTTGCCAGGGCACGGATTGTAGCTCGACGCGACATTGCATGACAGCGCTATCGGGGCCTGAATTTTCCGGTTGGCCACCTTTACAGACCAATGCTCAATTGGCGACAATGGGCGAACAATAATGCGTGCCCTGAAGCACGGATAACACCTGGAGGCAGCCCATGGACTTTTCGTTTCCGGAAGAATTGCAGATGCTGCGCAACCAGTTGCGCCGTTTCGTAAACGAGGAAATGATCCCGTTCGAACGCGAAACGACCGATGGTGAAAAGCTCAAGCCCGAATGGCGAGCAAAATTCGAGGCCCGCACCAAGGAACTCGGCCTGTGGATGATGGAGGTTCCGGAGGAACTCGGCGGCCTGGGCATGGGGCTCATGGCCAGCGTCGTCGTCTGGGAAGAATTTGCCCGTACGATCGCCCTGCCGGCGCGCGGACGTTCGATCACCGGTCCGCACGTGCGCTCAAACCTGTACGAGCTCAAGGGTGAACTCAAGGAAAAATACCTGATGCCGGCCCTGAGCGGTGAAAAGACAGCGTGTTTTGGCCAGACTGAGCCGGACGCAGGCTCAGACCCTGGCGGCATGCGCACGACCGCCGTGCGCAACGGCAATCACTATGTCATCAACGGCACCAAGCGCTTCATCACCGGTGCGGGCGATGCCGACTTCATCCAGCTCATGGCCGCTACCGACCGCTCGAAAGGATCGCGCGGCGGCATATCGAGCTTTCTCGTCGATATGGACACGCCCGGGATCACGCTGACCACGCAATACGAAACGATGATGGGCGACAAACCCTGGGAAATCGTGTTCGAGGACGTTCGCGTGCCGGCATCGAACATGGTGGGCGAAGAAGGCGACGGGTTCAAGTTCGCGCAGAAGTGGCTTGGCGTCGGGCGTGTGCATCATGGCGCACGCGCCATAGGCGTTGCCGAACGCTGCCTCGAGATGGCCGTCTCTTACGCCAAGCAGCGTTCCACATTCGGCAAATTGCTTTCGGACCGGCAAGCAATACAGTTCATGCTGTCGGACATGTATGTGGAGCTGGAAGCGGCCCGCCTGCTGGTCTATCGCGCCGCAACCTTGATCGAGGCGGGAGAGCAGGCGCGCACCGAAGCTTACATGGCGAAATATTTTGCCGACGAAATGGCTTTCAAGGCGGCCGACGCATGCATGCAGATTCACGGAGGCATCGGCCTGACCACGGATTTGCCGATCGAGAAGATGTGGCGTCAGCAACGCTCCTACCGCATTACCGAGGGGGCAACCGAAGTGATGAAAATGGTCATCGCCCGCGATCTGCTGCGGCGCTACTGATTGGAACAGGTCTATCGATGAGCCAACTCGACGGGAAGACTGCAATCGTAACCGGCGGCGCCGAAGGCATTGGCGTGGCCTATTGCAAGGCGCTTGCTGGCGAAGGCGCGCGCGTGGCTGTGTGGGACGTTGCACCATTCGACACGACTATCAAGGCAATCGAAGAGGCAGGCGGTCAGGCAATCGGCATTGCTTGTGATGTCAGTGACCCCGGACAGGTCGCGGCTGCGTTGAAGAATACTCTCGATGCCTTTGGCGAAGTACAAATCCTGGTCAACAACGCCGCTGTATTTGCCCGGCTCTATCAAAAACGCTTTGAAGAAATCTCCACGGACGAGTTCAACCTGGCGCTCAACGTCAATGTGCGCGGCCCGTTTGAATGCGCCAAGGCGCTGTCGCCACACTTCCGCAAGCAGGGTTACGGCAAGATCATCAATATCGCATCAGGCACCGCCTTTAAGGGAACGGCAGGCATGATGCATTATGTCGCCTCGAAAGGCGCCGTTATATCCATGACCCGATGCCTGGCCAACGAATTGGGCAGCGACGGGATCAACGTCAATTGCATTGCGCCAGGTCTCGTCATGACCGACGCCATCCTGGCGCGCGATGGCATGGAGGGCTTTCGGCAGAATTCCGCCGCCTCCCGCTTTCTGAAACGGCCGCAGACGCCCGAAGACCTGACCGGAACGCTGGTGTTTTTGGCCTCGTCAGCAAGCGATTTCATTACCGGCCAGATTATAGTGGTGGATGGCGGCTCCGCCATGCATTAGTCTTGCATGGAGGGAGCGCCGTCGCGCCGATTTTCACAGAAGGGCAAAACCATGCGTCTCGGTCTTTTCATGATGCCGCTGCATCCGCCCGGCCCGCCGATGCACGAACATGTCGAGCAGGATACGGCCAAGGCGCTTCTCGCCGAGGAGCTGGGCTTTGACGAATTGTGGATTGGCGAGCATTTTTCCGCAATCAGCGAGCCCTATCCCTCGCCCCTGATGTTCATGGCCAATCTCCTGCCCCAGACGAAGAACATCACGTTCGCGACAGGCGTCATCAATCTGCCAAACCGCCATCCTGCCGTCGTTGCCGGCGAGATCGCGCAATTTGATCACATGAGCAAGGGCCGGCTCATATTCGGCGCCGGCACCGGCAGTCTCGGCTCCGACTACGAATTGTTTCGGGTCGGCGATGCCGATGCGCGCTCCAGAATGCTGTTTGAATCGCTGGCGATGATCAAACAGATCTGGTCGCAGGACCCGCCCTACGACATCGAAGGAGAATTTTGGCAAACCAGGATTCAAAAGGCGATCAGCGAAGAACTCGGTCTCGGGTATCTGCCCAAACCCTATCAACAGCCGCATCCGCCGATTTGCATTCCGGCGGCAACGCCCGGCTCGGCGAATTTGCGTGCTGCGGGCGCGCGCGGCTGGGGCGCGATTTCCAGTGGGTTGATGTCGCAACCGGCTGTCGCCAGCCATTGGCAGACATTCCAGGAAGGTGCGGAAAGCGCCGGCCTGCAGGGTGATGGCAACAAATGGCGGGTATCACGCAACATCTTCGTGGCGCCGACAGACGCCGAGGCGGAACGGCGGATCAGGGATCAAGCCAGCGCCTATCAGCACTACCTCGGGTATATGCGCACGGTTCTTGGAAACATCGGCAAGCTGGATGCCCTGAAACCGTCGCCAGACACGCCGGACGCCGACCTTACTGTCAATTCAATCATAGACGCCAAGGTGATCTACGGATCCCCCCGCACCGTGGCCGGAAAACTGCTGACGCTACGCGAACAATGTGGACCGTTTGGAACGATCCTTGTTACCGGCGTCGATTGGACCGGGCCCAATGCGGAATGGGAACGGGAATCGCTCACCTTGCTGGCGAAGGACGTCATGCCGATTGTTCGCGCCGAGGCCCGCGCCGACCTTGTTCCAGCGCAATAGGCGCTGTTTCCTGGAGCAAGTTCACGATGCCCTTTTCGACACGCAACGGCCTGAATATCCACTATGAGGTGCATGGCGAGGGGCCACCCCTCGTGCTGGTGCACGCCAACCCGTTCGACCGGCGTCTTTGGACTTACCAGATATCGCGCTTTTCTCCGTTCTACCGCGTTATCGCCGTCGACCTGCGCGGCTATGGCCTTTCGGACAAACCTGATGCGCCATTTACCCTGCGGGACATGGCCGATGACGTACTCGGCGTTTGCGCCGATGAGAGCATCGATGAAGCGATTTTCGCCGGAGTCAGCGTTGGCTCGGGCATATCATTGCTGATCGCGACCGAAGAACCACAGAAGACCCAAGCCGTCATCCTGGTCGGTGGTTCGAGCAGCGGTCCGCGCGACGTCGAAAGTATTGTAAGCGGTTTTCAAGGACGCGACCTTGGTGAATACCTGATACAATTGATGCGCGGCTATGTGGCGCCAGGCTTTGCCGATACGCCGGTTGGCAAGTGGCTGCTGCAGCTGTTCGTCGAGAATGCCCATCGATTGAATGCAACCTGTATCGCCAATATCTTCCGTGCCCGCGGCTCCTACGACATGACGGACCGTTTGCCGGACATGAAAGTTCCTGCCCTGGTGATCAACGGCGAATTCGACGGCTCCCTGGCCGCCGGAACCAGGACGGCCTCGCTGATACCGGGCGCGGAACACTTTGTCCTGAAAAACACCGGGCACGCCTGCTGCATTGAGGATCCGGCCGGATTCGAAGCCGCAATGATTGGTTTCCTGCGACGCAACAACCTGGTGCCGGAAGACGCCTTGAAACACAATTGACCGGCTGCAGCGGCAACCGGCATTTCCCGGCCGCCGCAAACCGCCCGGGAGGAGATCAGCATGGCAAAGCCGGTTCAACTATTTGCCTGGCATTTCATGTCCTATCCCTACCTGCCGGCGGATTTCGACGAGACGCAGGAAACCGGCTGGATCACGGTTCCCAACGCACTGTACGACAAGCAGCGGTCGCGGGGATTGTTAAACGAATATGTCGACCAACTTGCCTACGCCGATGAGCTCGGCTTCGACGGCATGGTGTTGAATGAGCACCACCAGAACATCTACGGACTGATGCCCTCGCCAAACCTGCTGGCGGCCGCGCTGACGCAGAAGACAAGCCGGGGCAAAATCGTTGTCCTTGGAAATCTTTTGCCACTGCACGGCAACCCCCTGCGCGTCGCAGAGGAATACGCCATGCTCGACAACATGTCGAACGGGCGCATCATCGCCGGCATGGCGCCTGGTGGCGGGCAGGAAACGTTCAACTACAATACGCCCGCCTCCATGCAGCGTGAACAATTCTGGGAGGCAATCGATCTCATCACCGCCGCCTGGACGCGCGAGGGCCCGTTCGCCTTCGAGGGCAAGCATTATCCGTTGCGTTACGTCAATCCGTGGCCGCAACCGTCGCAAGTACCGCATCCGGAAATATGGGTGCCCGGCGCACGATCTCCAGACACCATGCACCAGGTCGCCAAACGGGGGTTTTGTTATTTCCTGTCTTCGCGCGTTGCGGGCGGCGAGGTTGCGAAAGTGCGCGAAACATTCGATGCGGTCTTGCAACACTATGGCAAACGCTATGAGCCATCACGCATGGGCATGCTGATGTCGGTTCATGTCGGGGAAACCGACGAGAAAGCCCAGGCCGAATCCGAAGAGGGCGTCTGGTACTTCCTCAAGAATTGTCTCAAGGGCCATTTGCGCAGCGAGGCAGGCCGCTCACTGACGATGGGACCGGGCGTGCCAAACATGGATTCTCCCGGCTATCGAAAAATACTGGAGGCTACGCAACCGGGCGGCGCCA
>CAZTMN010000009.1:25076-59001 GCA_964615275.1 uncultured Beijerinckia sp.
ATGCTGGGCGACGCCCGGGACTGGGCGGAATTGCTCGAAGCCCAGTCGATCATCGTTGGCTCGCCCGATACGGTGTACCAGCAGATGATTGGCATTCTGGAGCAGGCCCAGGTTGGCTCTTTGCTGATCCAGTTTCACATGGGCAATATGCCCGACGCCGTGGCGCGCAACTCGATGCGGCTTTTTGCCGAACAGGTGGCGCCGCGGTTGCGCGCCAGCTCGGCTGAGCTGTTCGCGCGCGAATATCCTGGGCTTCAGAATGAACCGGTTCAAATTTGATGGCGCCTTATTTCTCGCGCAGCGTGTTCGCCCGCTGCGCGGCGGCGGCCATCATGAACGAGAAGTCATTTCCGGCGAGAATAAATTTCGCGCCCATGCCGATATAGCGCTTCACCAAAGCAGCATCCCCGACCCCGCCAATTCCAGAAAACTTTCCTGCCGCCTCGGCAGCACCCACAACCGATTCAACCGCTTTGAGCACCTCGGGGTGGTCAAGCTGACCGGGAATGCCTAATTCAGACGCCAGATCATTGGCGCCTACAAAGAGCACATCGATACCTTCTACCCCGGCAATCGCCGCCGCATTGTCCACAGCCCGCGGCGATTCAATCATCATGGCCAACAGCGTTACCGCATTTATCTCGGACGTGACCTGCGAAGTTTTGACCGGCAGATAATCATATTGTGGCAATCCCCCGAGGGTCGAGCGGTGGCCCAACGGCGGAAAACGCAGGCGATCAACAGCCGCCGCAGCCTCTTCCACCGAATTCACATGTGGCATAACAATGCCCTGCGCGCCGCCGTCGAGGGCCCGTGACGCGACGTCCCACTGGCCAGCCGGGACACGAACGATTGGCGCGATGTTATTGTCCGCCGCTGAGATTGAAATTTGCGTAACGGTCTCCAGCGATAACGATCCGTGTTCCAGGTCTATGAACAACCAGTCAAAATCGCTGGCGCGCATCATCTTCGCTATCTCTACGCTGCGGGCCAGCCGCACACCGACCCCCAGGGCAATCTCACCACTCCTCATCCTGTCCAGAGCACTATTGTTCATTGCTGAGCCCTCCAGCTACGCGTTGCATTGCTGCAAATGATAGATTGGCAGGTATAAAAATCCAGCCGGGATTCCGTTTTGCAGGTTTGGCCCAACAAAGACCGGCGATGCTCTTGCGCTGCTGTTTTGGACGTGTACGATCTGCGTTTACCGCTGAGCATATAGTCCGGTGGACCAGTGGTTCGCGAAGAGGATACCCGCCATGCGCATTGTCGATCTCAGTTTGCCGATCAATTCGGCGATGAAGGCCATCCCGGGCATTCCCGCTTACGACAACAATCCGACCCGCTGCATCCCGCTGTCGGTGATCAGCGAGGAGCAGGAAGCAGCATTGCGGGCGCGCGGAATGGATATGCCTGAGAAGCCGCCCGCTACCACGCACATGATGTGCAAACTGGAAATCACCACGCACATCGGCACGCATATCGATGCGCCCTTGCACATGCTGGAAAACACCTGGTCAATTGACGAAGTCCCGCTGGACCGGATCGTCAAAAAGGGGCGCGTCATACCGCTTACCGACACGCCCGATGGCGGCCAGGTCACAGCGGAAGCCATTTTGGCAACCGGTGTTGATTTCGACGCGAGCGTTATTCCAATTCTGCACACCGGATGGACCGAGCGCGCCTGGGGCACACCGGCATTCTGGGAAAACACAATTTACATGCACAAAAGCGTCGGAGACCTCATGGTCGAGCGCGGCGTCAGCGCCGTCGCCATTGATTTTTTTCCAGAAGTTCCGTTCTGGCGCAATGACATCGAGAAGCCGGACGATCATCCTCGCGGCTACAATCACAAGGTCATGCTCGGAAACAAATGCATCATCATCCAGATGCTGACCAATGTCGGTACGATCGGTTCGGATGATTTTATACTATCGGCGGTGCCGCTGAAACTGGAGGGCGTCGACGGCTCTCCAGCGCGCGTGTTTGCGATAGTGGAATAGCAGAATCCTGCACAGCAAGCTTCTACAATGCACTGAGCCGCTCCAGCACGGCTTTGACGGCGGCGGTCCCGGATGCATCGAGTGGCGCTTGCGGCGGGAGCGGATCACCGCAATCGAAACCCTGCAGTTTCAACCCGGCCTTGATCGCACCAGCGAGGTTGAAGCGGGCGAAGACTTCGTTGATTGCCCACAATTCGCGCTGCGCCGCCATGGCCTCGTCCCAGCGGCCTGCCTTGCACAATTCGTAAAGGGCAACGCTCTGGGCGGGCACCAGGCACGATGGTCCGGCCATCCACCCAAGCCCGCCGATCAACATGACTGCCGTAGTGATATGCGCTGATGCAGCGAACACGCCAATCGGGCCGTCAACCCGGTTCATGATCGACAGCAGCCTGCCGGTATTGGTGGACGCATCCTTGATATAGGCAATATTGGGATGATGGGAGAGCTTGTCGATGGCCGGCAGGCTCAAGTCCGAGCGTTGAAAATTCGGATTGGTGTACAGTGTAACCGGCAAGTCCGTCGCATCGGCGATGGCTGTGAAATAGCCGACAACGCCGTCGTCGCTGATCGGAAAATAGGCCTCCAGAATGGCTAGGATGCCGTCAGCCCCCAAGTCGCGCCAGCGTTTTGCCTGGGAAACGCCATCGGCGATAGTTGTTGCGGCCACACCGGCAATGACCGGAACGCGGCCCTGCGCCGCCTCAATGCTTGTGGCAACGATGGCTTCGCGCTGGTCCATGTTCAGATAGGCGAATTCGCCGGTCGACCCGAGTGGCGTAACGCCATGCACGCCCTATTCAATCAGATGATCAACGAGCTGCGCGAGAACCGAGCGATCGACGCCTCCATCGGCATCCACCGGCGACACCAGGTACGGAATTACACCGGCAAGCTGCAATTTATCGGCTGGCATCGCTGCGCTCCCCTGTACTGCATGTCCCGCGCCAATGCGCGGCCCACCGATCAATCCCTCCGCGCCGCCGCAATTGTAGTTGCCGTATCGAAATGTAGAAGGAAACGAACGGCTTACCCACTCGCCACCCGTACTTTCCCAATCCGGCTGCGCAGTACCCTGGTCCCCGCTTCATCAACACTGCCCTCACCGTTCAACGCCACGCCATAGGAATCCTGCGCCTCATCAGCGCTGATATACCCTTCGGCTACATCGAAGGCGACGCGCTCCGGCTCCCGGTCTTTCGGTGGACCGTAGCCGCCGCCGCCGCCGGATCTTGTCCAGAAGCCTTCTCCAGGCGCCAGCCGTTTCATCACCACCTTGGCGTTGGGGAAATTCTCTTCGTTACCGTCCGCGTCGGTGAGCGTGACCTGGTTGCCCATACCGTCCTTGCCGCCGTTGAGCCCCCATGGCGTGCAATGCACCCGGTCCACTTCGGCATTAAACGTCATCGGCGCGCGCGCCATGACGTGGCGCGCAATGCCAAGCCCCCCGCGCCAGCGCCCTGCCCCACCGGAGCCGTCGCGCAGCGACATCGAGCTGATCAGCAGCGGGAATTTTGATTCCGTCGCTTCCACCGGCGTGTTGTGCGTGTCGCCGTCGTTGAGGCAGACCGTAGCGCTCATGCCGTCTTCGGTCATCTTGGCGCCCCAGCCGCCGCCCAACGGCCCGAAACCGCCGAGATAGAACTGGCCCGATTGCGGCTGGATGCCGTGCACGCGCACGGCAATCAGGTCCGCGTGATGGCCGGCAATCACGCGATCCGGCACCGCCGCCTCCAGCGCCTTGAAGATCGTATCGACAATCGTCATCGGAAACGTCATCCACCAGCGCATGGCCGCCGGCTTTTGTGCAGTGACGATAGTGCCGGGTTGCAACACCACTTTCAGCGAACGGAAAGACCCCTCGTTGATCGGATAGTCCGTTGGCGACGTCATACATTTATAAGCGACCTGGGCGCAGGCATACCCCGTCGTCGTGCCGGAATTGTAAAAGCCGCGCACCTGCTGGGACACTTCGGTCAAATCGATCGTCATGTCCTCGCCCTTGACGATCACCTTCACGTTGATCGGGATCGGCTTGCCGACGTCAACTCCGTCGTCATCCATGTAGGAGGTTGCTTCGTACACGCCGTCCGGGATTTGTTTGGTGCGCAGCCTTGCGGAGCGTTCCGACTGATCCATGATCTGGCGGATCGCCGACAATACTTCCTCCTGGCCATAACGCCGCAGCAATTCGGAAAAGCGCCTCTCGCCGGTCTTCACTGCCGTTACCTGGGCGCGCAAATCGCCCATCGCCCGCTCGGGGATACGTACATTCATGCGAATGATGTCGACTAGGTCCTGATTGACCTTGCCGGCGTTCTGGTACTTGACGATCGGTATCTGAATGCCCTCGGCATAAATGTCGGTTGTCACACCGCCGACGACGCCGCCTACATCGATCCAGTGCGCCATGCAGCAGGCGAAAGCGGTCAGCTTGCCCTCGTGAAAGATCGGCAGCGAAAAGGTGAAATGATTGAGATGCGAACCTGTCGTGTAGGCATCGTTGGTGACGAGGATGTCGCCCTCGTGGATATTTTCCTCGCCAAAGTGGCGTAACTTAGCGCGCACCGTTTCGGCCATGCCGCGAATAAACATCGGCAGGCCGATACCGATGGAAATGGTATCTCCTTCCTTCGTGAACAGGCCAACCGTGAAATCCAGCGCCTCGTAGATAATCATGTTGTAGGCGGTACGTGTGAGATTGGTTTTCATCTCCTCGGTAACCGCCAACACGCCGTTGCGTACGATTTCGGTCAACACCGGATCGGCCTTGCCAAAACGGCGGCGCACGCCGGCTGCCTTCTTGCTTGCCGAAGTTCTTGCCAAAGTTCTTGCCGCCGGTTTTTTTGCCCGCGTTGTCTTGGCGGCAACTTTCTTGGCCGTGGTTTTCTTGGCTACGGTTTTCTTGGCTGCGGATTTCCTGCTTGCAGACTTTTTGGCCGCGGTTTTTCCTGCCGGCGCCTTGGCGGACTTCTTCGCCGCAGATTTCTTCGTGCTTGAGCGCGCCATGATCACTTGTTCCCGATGGTGATGACAAGATTGCCGAACTGATCGACGACCAGCGTATCGCCGGGGAAGACAGTCGTCGTCGAAGCGTGTTCCTCGATCAGCGCGGGCCCCTTGATCCGGTTCCAGGCTTTCAGTTCCTCACGCCTATAGAGTGTGGTTTTGACAGGCTTTGGCCGGTTGTCGAAACTGACCATGCGGCTTCCCAGCACGGCCGCCTTTGCCGGCGCGGCGCTGCCCCGGGCGATTTTCTCCAGCGGCGGCGCTTTCATCACACCGCTAACCGTTGCGCGCAGGCTGACGATCTCCGCCGGTTCAGTTGGTGCGCAGGTGCCATACCGCAACAAATGGTCATCATCGAAACGCTGCTTGATACCGCCGCGATCCTGTTTCTTGATGAGCTGAGTGGGCAAGTGGATCGTTACGGCGTGTTCCTGACCGACGTAGCGCATGTCCGCCGACAGGGAGATTTTCACCGGCAGCTTGCCAGCGTGCGCCTTTTTCAGCGCCGCCTCGCCTTCGGCAATCAATTCATCGTAAATGTTCCGCATTTCTTCGAATGGCACTGTTGCAAGACGTATCGGCCATGTGCGCACAAAGTCGTAACGCAGATCGGAGAACAACATTCCGAAGGCGCAGAAATGGCCCGGTGCGCGCGGTACGATAACTTTCTCGATACCGATTTCGCGGGCGATTGCCACCGCGTGCAGCGGCCCTGCCCCGCCGTAGGCGATCATCGGAAAGGCAGCCGCATCAAGACCACGTTCGGTGGTCACGCCCTTTACCGCGTAAGACATCGTCGTTGCAGCGATACGCAAAATGCCCGCCGCGGAATCCGTTACGCTCAGCCCGAGCGGCTTGCCGATTTTGTCCTCGATCACCGCTTTGGCGGCAGGCACATCCAATTCCATTTCGCCGCCGAGGAAGCGATCCGGGTCAAGCCGCCCCAGGATGACGTTGGCGTCGGTAACGGTCGGTTCGCCGCCGCCAAGGCCGTAGCAGGCAGGCCCCGGTTCGGCGCCGGAACTGATCGGGCCGACGTGCAAGGCCCCGCCTTCATCGATATAGGCGATGGACCCGCCGCCAGTACCGACTTCGAAAATATCGATCATCGGGATTTGTACCGGCAGGGCGCGTTCATAGCCGCCGATCAGCGCTGCTCCTGTCGTCAGCGCTTCGCCCTGGTAGATAACGCCCGCCTTGGCGGTGGTCCCGCCCATGTCAAAAGCGATGGCGTCTTCCAGCCCGATCGCCTTGCACAGCGCCTGGGCGCCGATCACGCCGGCGGCAGGGCCGGATTCGAGCATGCGCACACACTGCTCCTTGGCCTGGCCGGATTCGTAGAGACCACCCGTCGATTGCACGAGCAGGAACGACCCGTCGAACTTTTCCGCCTTGATGTGGTCTTCGATCCCGCCGACATAGTCTCGCACTCGCGGGCCGATATAGGCATTCGATATGACCGTCGAGACACGTTCGAATTCGCGGTACTCCTGGCTCAACTCGTGCGAGGCGGATACGAAAGCCTTTGGCATGCGCCGGCGAACGATATCGCGGGCGCGGATTTCATGATCCGGATTGCGGTAGGAATGCAGGAACATGATTGCGACAGCATCAATGTCCAGCTCAATCAGCTTGTCGCAGACATCGTGGACGCTTTGTTCGTCCAGCGGAATGTGAATATCGCCCTCGGCGGTCAGACGCTCGCGCGCCTCGAAGCGCAGCGACCGGCGCACCAGCGGATCATGCTTCTTGAAATACAGGTTGTAGGCGTCTGGCCGGTTGATACGCCCGATCTCGTAGACGTCACGAAATCCTTCGGTCGTGATCAGGGCCGTCCGCGCGCCACTGCGTTCAAGCATCGTATTGATGGCGATCGTAGAGCCGTGCAGAAAGATATTGGCGTCAGCGAAGGCCGCGCCGGCCTTGTCGACGCCGCTCGATATGCCCTCAACAAGGTGCTGCGGCGTCGACAGGGATTTTCCCAGCAACAACCGGCCGGACTTCTCGTCAAAGGCGGCCACGTCCGTAAAGGTACCACCAATATCGGCGGCAAGCCGAATGGAATTTTTTGCCGTACGCTTGGCTGTCGAACGTTTCGCCACTGGGCGCTTCCTCGCAATTTGGTATCGCAACCTAGTCGGTGCTCTTGAACCGTACGGAGGATGCCGAAACGCGGCAGGCGCAAAACGCCTGCACGATCCCGTCGGCCAGCCTCCTGCCAAAGGCCTATCACAATGCTATAATGGCCTACAAGGAAGTCAGCTGGTATTTTCACCGGTTCCAGACAGGGGTATCTCGCAAGATGGCAGCAAGACGGGCCGCAAACCTGAACGCAAAACGGCCAATCGGCAAAACCGGTGCGGAATTGGCCGAATTGTGGAGCAGCGCGATCATCTTCGCGCCGCATCTGGCCGGCTGCACCTGCGCTGGGGGGTTCCACGTGCCGCTCAACCCCAATGCGGTCGAGGAGGACCTGATCGATTTCCTGCGCCATCGCTATCGTGGTGAAGGGCTGAAGGATCTGGCAGACTATGTCGACAGCCGCGCCGCCAGCCGCGCGACTTCGTTCAATGTCTGGCTGCGCGAACTCGACACTTCAAGCCTTTCAGCAAAATACCGCAACAGGCTGATCGAAGACCTGCGCACGACGCTGGAATCCATGAACGGCATGGCTTCGGAATTGGGCCAGGGCTACGGTCGCAATGCCCGCGGCGAGATCATTTGTTATTGAGCGAGGCTATCCCCGCGCCAGATAGGGCTGGCGGATCGGGATCATCACCAGATTGAAGATATTGGTTTCGTCGGGCATGGCGGCGATATGCAGCACGGTGCGCGTAACATCTTCCGTGGCCATGGTGACATCACGGTTGCGCGTATCCATGTTCGGCGACAGTTCCGATACGGTTGCGCCGATGTGCAGGCAGGCCGCCGTGATGCCGAATTCACGGCCATCCATCGCCAGCGAATGGGTCATGGCTTCGACCGCCGCTTTGGTCGCCGGATAGCCGATGTTATCGGGCCGCGGCATCTTCGCGGAAATCGATCCGATGTTGATGATTCTCCCGCGCCCCAGTGGTTTGAAGATTTTGAAGGCCTCGCGGCTGCACAAAAAAACCGAAGTCAGATTGGTCTCGATGATATCATTCCAATTGTCCAGCGACATTTCAGTGGTCGGGATATGCTGGGCAAATCCGGCGCAATTGACGAGGATATGCGGCGCGCCAAATGTCCTGTCGCATTCGGCAAACAGATTGAGTATGTCCGCTTCCTTTTTGACGTCAGTCACCACGGTATGAACGTTCGGACCGCATTTTGCCGCCAGCTCGTCGAGGCGATCCTTGCGCCGGGCGCCGCCGACAACCTTCGCGCCCGCTTCCGCCATGACCTCGACGCAGGAAGCGCCAATGCCGGAACTGGCCCCCGTTACAATCGCGATTTTTCCGTCCAGCGCGCCCATGACAACCTCCCGAATTTCCAGCAATGAACTATTGCCCCGCACCTTAGGCGGCAATCCGCGCCGCTGCAATCTCCAAGATGACAGCTTCCCGGCGCAGGCTTGCGGCTCGCGACCAAGCTGGTACATTGAATTGCGCCAATCGGCGCGGATGACGTCGGCCACCCAACGAGCAGGACATGAGTACGTACGCCCTCAACAAATTGCTGCGGGAAGTAAACCGCAACCCGCAGACGCGGGAGCGCTTTTTCGCCGACCGTGAGGCAGTCGCCTCGGAATTCGAACTGACCGGCGAGGAGCGCGAAGCGGTTATCGCCAATGACGTCGCCAAACTCTACAAGCTCGGAGCGCACGGCCTGATCCTGCGGCCCTTTACGCTGATCCAGCAAATGCCCGAGCCTGATTACCTCGCAGCGATCAGGAGCAACTGAAATGCCAATCGTGTACGCAACCGGGGCAAGCCATGCCCCCGGCATTACAGCCTGGACACAGGCTGCGCCCGTGGAACAGAAGGACAAGCTTTACGCCGCATTCGAGCAAATGCGGCAGAGTTTTGCCGCCGCCAAGCCGGACGTCGTGCTGGCGCTGACTTCCGAACACTGGATCAATTTCTTTCTCGATCACGTCGGGGCCTTCTGCATCGGCCGCGCCGATTTCTATGACGGTCCGGTCGAACCCTGGCTGCGGGTGGATCGCACCCGCATCCCCGGCGAACCGCAGTTGGCCAGCGAGTTGCTTGCCCATTGCTATGAAAATGGGTTCGAGCTCAACTACAGTCACGAAATGGAACTCGACCACGGCACGATAGTTCCGTTGCACTTCCTGATGCCGGACATGAATATTCCGATGGTGCCGATCATGTTCAATACGCTGGCCGAGCCACGGCCTACGCCGCGGCGCTGCGTGGAGCTGGGCAAGGTGCTGCGCCCGGTGCTGGAGAATAGCGGAAAGCGCATCGCCATCGTCGCAACCGGCGGGCTGTCCCACGATCCGGGCGAGGCCGGACATGGCATCATCGACCAGGAATTCGATGCCGCTTTCATCGACCGCATGCGGCGCGGCGATTTGGCAGCGTTGTCCTCCTATAGCGATGCCGAGATGCTGGCGGCCGGCGCCGGAACGATGGAATTGCTCGCCTGGCTGTGCATGGCCGGCATTATGGGCGAGCGCGGCGCGGACCTGATCGCCTATGAGGCCGTCAAGCCTTGGGCGACCGGCGTCGGCATCATGAGCTATCCATTGGCGGCCTAACACGGTTAACATCTCCGCCGCCTACAATGCTTTCGTAGCTATCACTGTTTTGTCGTGGCCGCGAACAGTGCGCTTCGCAAGCCATGACTTTTTTTGCAGGAATGGGAACAAGCAATGCTGAAACTTTATAGTTTCATGAATTCTATCTGCACCCAAAAGGTGTTCATTACCCTGGCCGAGAAAGGCCAGCCCTACGATATCCAGCTCGTCAACCTGTTCAAGAACGAACAGTTCAGCCCGGAATATCTGAAAATTCACCCCAAGGGCGTCGTGCCCGCACTCGACCATGACGGCCGGGTTGTGATCGAATCCTCGCTCATTTGCGAATACCTCGACGAAGCCTTTCCCGAGCCGCCGTTACGGCCAGCCGATCCCTGGGCCAAGGCGCGCATGCGCCTGTGGAGCAAGATGGTCGATGAGTATTTGTTTGAGGCAACGCGCGAATTGAGTTTTTCGGCGATGTTCCGCGAGCGCATGAAAAACATGACCGACGAGCAGCGTGAAGGCCGCTTCAAGAATACGGGCGATCCAATCAAACGGGCGAGGCTGGAATCCACCTATACGGAGGGCGTCGATAGCCCCTATGTCTACCAGGGCATCGGCGAATTCGAGATCGCCTTTGCCAAGATGGAAAAGGATCTTTCAGATGGCGGCCCCTGGCTGCTCGGTGGGCAATTTACACTGGCCGACATCAACATGATGCCGTTCGTGGCCCGTTTGGCCTATCTTGACCTGCTGGACGTGTGGATCGCCGATCGCCCGGCAACAAAGGACTGGTGGGCCCGAGCGCAAGAGCTTCCAAGTTTCAGGAAATCCATTTCAGACAAGCTCACCCAGGACGATGTTTCGGAAATGAGCATCTTCGGCAGCAAGATCGTTGAACGTGTTGATGCCCACCGGCGGCATTACTTGAAGCAGCCAAAATTTGCGGCGTGAGGGCAAGACGGAGCCAGAATTATTTGGCGCTCTTGCGCAAAAGGCGCAGGCCTGCCATCTTGCACAACCTGATACTTACGGTGCCTGTCACCAAAGGTGTCGACCAATTTCCAAGGATAGGGAGAAACCATTATGGCCAAGGGTTACTGGATCAGCGCCTACCACGAGATTTACGACAACGACAAACTGGCCGCCTATGCCAAGCTGGCAGCGCCGGCAATCGAAGCCGGCGGTGGCAAGTTTCTGGCCCGCGGACCTGCCCTTCAGGTTTACGAAGCCGGAATCAAGCAACGTACGGTGATCGTCGAATTCCCGTCGGTGGAAGCTGCCATCGCCACCCACGATGGCGAGGGCTATCAAGCGGCATTGAAAGCGCTGGACGGCGGTTGCAAGCGTGACCTGCGCGTCATCGAAGGCGTCTGACACGATTTTTTCGTGCAGCAACAGAATACCGCAAGCCGCACCATCCAGGGTGCGGCTTTCATATTGCGTGGAAATATTCCTCGACCGGAAGACGCTCCGAGATCAGACCTTGCGCATGGGCTGCGTCGATCAGCGCCTCGATCGAATTCCGGTTGGGTTCAATTCCATAGGGTAGCGGATCCGGTCCGACGACTTTCGCCAATTCCCGGTATTTCGTATCGCTGGCGTTTTCGTCGACGCCCCTGTGCAAACGTTGCAGCCATTGCTGCTTGGCAGCTTCGAATGCGCTGCAAAGCGAAGCGGCGAGCCCGGGATATTGCTGCAGTAGCGCCTGTTTCACGACCAGCGTGCCGTGGATCGGATAAATGCCTGAGCGCCTATAGCTTGCTGCCTCCAGCTCGGGCGCGTTTGCGAACAAGTCCGGCCAGTTGTCGGCATTTTCGGCTTTCCACCCCTTTTTCGGGTCACCGGAGCGGCCGATTCCGGCGTTGCCGTCGAAGGCCGCCGCCAAGTCACCTTCCGCCATCAATTGCGCCAGGCTTTTCCCCTCGGGGGCATGTTCAACATGGGCTGGCAATTCCAGCGCCTCGACGTGCTCTTCGTCGTCGACCACCCAGGTTATGGCGCTACAGTCTATGCCGAATTCCCGCGCCAGAATGGCGCGCGTCCACACCCCGGTCGTCACCGACCAGGCACGCACCCCCACCTGCTTGCCTTCCAAATCCCTGGGTTCGCGAATACCGGCGGCAGGATTGATACGGAGCCCGCCATGATGAAAGCGGCGCATCAGAAACACCGGCAACGCCGTCAACGGCGCCCCGTGATCGCGCGCGATCAGGTAGGTCGTCGGCGCTAATTCGCAAATGTCATAGGCCAAATCGCGCACCATCGACCGGTAGGCTGCGATCTGGGGAGCAACATGGAGAAATTGAGGGTTGACGCCGTCGATGGGGACACTTCCATCCAGAAGCGCCTCAACGTGCGGATTGCGGGCAATGGCCAGTGTGAGCGACAAGGTCATGGTACGATGATAGCTGGTAGCACGCGCGCGACCAAATTCGTGCAATGCTGACTGGTATGCCATCCCTTGCATGCCCGCGCCGCTGGCCGTACACCAATATGAATATCAATTAGGAAAAAGCATCATGTCTGAAGCCACTCAAACGATGCCGAGCTTTCATGCCCATGTCTATTTCGACGTAAACACGGTCGGGAAGGCTAGGGACATCTGTACGCGTTGCAGCGAGACATTTGGCATACGCATGGGCCGGGTTCATGAGCGGCTGGTCGGGCCTCACCCCGATTTCAGCTGCCAGCTGACCGTCCCGCCGGACAAAGTTGGCGATGTCCTGTCGTGGCTATCGCGCAACCGGGACGGGTTGGTGATTTTTGCCCATCCAAATACCGAAGATTCCTACAAGGATCACGCAGAACACGCTATTTGGATGGGAATAATCAGGCCATTGAATCTGGACAACCTCGGTTAAAATTTTCATGAAATACTTCGGGCTTTTCGCGATTTCCCCACTTTCCCTCTAATAGTTCGGTAAAAGCCAAGTCCAGGGCGAACAAAATTTAGGCCTTTCCGCTCATTGTCGGTTACAAATTCCAGCGCTTGATGCGCCAGCCCCTGGCAGGAAAGAATATGTCCATCAATCCCATAACTATGCGCGTAGGCCTGCAATCTGCCTAAAAACCGGGAAAAACGCCAGCAGTTCGCAGGAAATTACTAGCGTGCGGCTTGCTATCTTGGCGATTCTATTCCAAGTCGCCTAGAATAGCACCGTAATCGCTGGCATAGTCTGCGAAAGCATTTTACCGGACCCTGACGATTTTCCGCGGCTATATAAAATCCGCAACTGGCTTGTTGGGTGCGGCCGGTTTAATATTGCCTTGTCGCGAATGAACCCCGCTTCCGGCGGTGACATACATTGGTCCCGTCTAGTCGATGTTCAATCGCCGCACTGATCAAGTTTTTCTCGTCTTGTACCGACACTGTATTGGCCAAGCGGTTGACCCTGATGACCTGACAGACGATCCTACTTAGATAAGTCGTACTGATAATGATCGTGATCTGCCGTAATGTGATCCCGCAAAGTTTCAGTCGGGTCTATCATCACAACATACAAAAATTTTTTCCGGCTCCACCAGGGCTCGTCAAGTGTCAAACTAGGTGGAACATTCCCTTACAGACGCCACCGCAACGACTTTCCTGAACGTCGAAATCGATACATTTCAGCTACTGATCGGATTACTCGCATTTGCCGGGCTCGATCGATTAGGCGTCGGGGCGAGATCCGTAATTAGACAGCCTACTACAAACCAGATTTGTACTTGGCTAGACGACTGCATCGCTGTTTCTGATAACGCTTTCCACAGCCCATTAGAACGCGTTGAGCTGTATGCATTGTCAATCTTCTAAATGACGCGCCTGCTATTGGTATCAGGTAGACTTTATCTTCTTTACCTTATCGGTCGAACGACACTACCCAAGGACACGTTGCACAGTATGACATATCGGATGGGCGCATGAGAAATCCGGCGAGCTAATCCAGTGAGTATTCATTTATTTGCGCTTAAGTCGACAAAAAATTACGCGCCGGAAGGATCCAGCGCGCAACCCTACTTCGTAAACTAAAGGCCGGATCGATCCGCCCAAGTTATAGCCCCGCGTTTTGCGCGGCGACCATGCAGAACAGCATCGGGATCGATAGCATAGTGTTAATGCGCGAGGTCATGCCGGCAACACGCGCCGAGTTGGCCTTTTCCTCATCGGTCGCCGAGACAATACCGAGTGCGCGTTTCTGGTTTGGCCAAATAATGAACCAAACATTGTAGGCCATGATGATACCAAGCCACATACCGATACCGATGACATGCGAACCGCCGCGGAAGGTCAATGCCTCAACAATATAGCCATTCATCCAGCCTAGCAGTAGCCCGGTCAAGATCGTAGCTGCAGCGCCCCAGCGGAACCAGAACAGAGCTGCCGGTGCAATAAACTTGGTCACCGCAACACGACTATCCGCCGGTTCAATTTTCGGCATCTGAGGTGTCTGAACGAAGTTGAAATACCAAAGTAAGCCGATCCACATGACGCCGCTCAACACATGCAGCCAGCGCATAAAGAACGTGAACCAAGCATGATCAAATTTGATGAAGTCACCACTCGCCGCACCAACGATTATGATGATAGCGACCAAGATAACAAGACCCGCCAGCAGGGTCTTCTCCAGTGATTGGAAAAATGCAGCCATATCCTTCCCCTTTTGAGAATTTACTTGTCTTACGCGTCCTTACGCGATTCATCCTTATAGCATGACTGCACAATTGCTCAAATAGCACTGGTCGCTTCGCGGATCGCGCTCCAAAACCACTGTAAAACGGCTATTTCCCACAAATTTCATCGATTTCGATAGGCATCTCGTTACATACCGGAATGGGTACACCGTCCACGGTTAATGACGCGAGGATGCAAACGCTTTCCTCGAGTCGATGGGCTTTGCACCTACCCAAGCGTCGTCGCCGTACGGGCAAGCCGCAAACGAGCAAGAATTAGATGTAGCCGTACCCAAGTAGATCAGGTCGACTTCAAAAGCGTATCGACCCGGCCCATCATCTCGTCCTTGTTGTAGAGATCGTAATAGGCCGAGTGCATCAGTAGCGGCGGACCGAAAAAGAAACGCTCGTAAAGCGACTGGCGACTACCGAAGCCAGATATCGCCACGTCATGCGCCAGGCGGAATAGCGCTATCCGATCGCGGGAATTGAGATTGGCGACCTGGAAATATCGCTCCACATCCTCGGACAAGTCATTACCAAGATCGGCCTCGCACGGGATCGCCATCAATGAGGATGATCCAAGCAAGTGTATGATTTCGACCATGCGCGGATACCATTTCGGGAACAGGTTGCGCAAGGTATCAAGCGGCCGGCGGGCCGGGACGAAATTGCCGAATTGATCCTCGTGCGCCTGCTCCTCGGCTTGGAACAGAAAGGCGCGGACACTCTCGACCATCAGCATAGCTTCACTGATCAGACTCTTAACGTGCGGGTCCTGATCCTTATCAGTCGCCCTAGCGATGGCACACATCAGGCCAACAAGGAACTCCGCCTTAGCAAGCTTGCCGCAGGCGACCTGGTGAGCCATGTGGACAACAGCATTGGTGGCACCAAAGGCCTGATTGCACAATTCCGGTTGGGCGTACATGAAGAGCCGGTCCCACGGTACCAACACATTGTCAAAAATAACTACCGCATCGAGTTCCTCGAAACGGGAAGCCAGAGGCGCATCGAAATGGGACTGGCCGCGATCATAACTGTCACGGCAGATAAAGCGCAGCCCCTTGGTCGAAACCGGAATTACGAAGGCGAAGGCAAACGGAACGCTGGCTTCGAACGCACGCAGCACGGTCGAGGGAAATACTTCGATCTCGTCGGCCGACGGACCGAGCGTCGCTAGCAAACGTGCACCCTTGACGATGATCCCGGCATCAGTCTCCTTGACGACATGCAGAGCAACGTCGCCATTGTAAAGGCCCTGTGCCGCCTGCACATGGGAATGGGTTGGATTGACTAACGTATGGGTCATGACCCGGTCGTTCTTCCGCGCGAAGTCATAGAAGTTGGTTATGTTGGCGGCAAAATCAGCTTGCCCCTTCGTGCCTTGACGCAGGAAATCGAGGGCGGCGGCGAAGGACATGACCGACGCGTTCTTGTAATCGGGCGTACGGCCGAACATACCGCACGACCATTTGGCCCATTCGTAAAATGCCTTGCCACGCAAGCGAATATCCTCGACGGATTTCGGTATCTGGTAGGAACGGGCGCAGCGAATTCCGTCGGCATCTTCATAGGTGACGATATCTCTGTATTGCGGGTCGAACTGGCGATCCATGAAGTCCGCCAGGGTCTTGGCGCCGCGCGCTATGCCCGGCTCCTTTGTGACATCTTCGACGCGTTTGCCGTGTATCCAGACTTCGCGCCCGTCACGTAAACCTTCCAGAAATTGCGCGCCGGTGCGTACGCCCTGACCCGATTGAGATTGAACTGACATAGTTGCTCCTCCTCTGCAGCAGCGGGCTCGTGAAACGCCCTAACCAAGCTTTGCAGATTTGCCGCCCTGCGCGGCCAATCCGGTTGCGATTTTCTCAAGCGTCCGTTCCATCGCGTTCCATTCACGTTCAGAAACCATCGAGCGTATGCGGGCTTGAATGGTCCGGACCTGCGGCGTTACTTCGGCCTGCAAGGCTCGTCCTTTTGCAGTGGCGATGATATAGACTTCACGGCGGTCATCGACGGAGCGGACCCGGCTTACCAGCCCTTTTTTCTCCAGCCTGTCGATGATCCCGACTAGGCTAGGCGGAGACAGGAGCGCCCGCTCGGCTAGTTCCGAGGCCGTTACATTCTTGCTCGTCCAGATCACCCGCAACACCCGCCATTGCTGCTCGGTCAAGTCATATAGAGCAAATAGTTCTCGGTAGACCGGCATGATCGCATCAAGCGCGCGATATAAAATCATCGGCGGGGAGTGATCGAATGTCGCCATTGTTTCCCTTATTTATTTCTACATAAACAATTAATATATTAATTAATTACCATGACTGCGCCCTGAACGCAAGTCTTGGAATCAAATATCCGGACCGGCGAGATTGCGCGATTGTCCTCCTGCTCCAACAACGTCTTGACCAACCCCTCGATCTGCAACACACTTTGATCCAGTCAGGCAGCTGCAGCCCGCAGAACCAACAATTCAAAGCGGCGACAGGGCGGAACAAGCGAGAGTTCACATGAGCGATGATGGCACGCCAGGCCAGGCCTCGCCTGCGAATGGTATCGTCCGGCGGATTGATCAGGGGCGGACGATCCTTTCGGCGGCCGTGTTCGTGTTTGGCGCCTGGAGCGTGCTGACGTTTCCATTTGACGATGCGATTGTGCGGGCGATTTTCTTCGGATTTACGCTGGCTTATGCCTATTTCTTCTTTGGCTGGCGAAAATCGCCCCGCAACCGGTACGAGCTCGCCGGGGACATCGTGGCGGGATTGGCGGGCATCGCGATCGCCCTTTATATCGCGGTCGACTTTGAGGAAGTATTTGCCCGCGCCGGCGCCGTCACGAAACTCGACCTGGTCGTCGCCGGCATCGCCATCATCCTAATACTGGAGGCGACACGCCGAACGGCGGGGCTGGCCCTACCGCTGCTAAGCCTGTTTTTCCTGTTTTATCCTTGGATATACGGCAGTTACATGCCTGGTCTGTTGCGCACATCCACATTCGGTTTCGAGCGAATTCTCACCCAGCAATATCTCGGCCTCGACGGCATTCTCGGGCCCGCCTTCAAGGTTATGATCGAATATATTTTCCTGTTCATCGTGTTCGGTGCGTTTCTGCAGCGATTTGGCGTGACCGAATTCTTTATCGATTTCGCCAAGGCTATCGCTGGCAACCGGCGCGGCGGCGCGGCCAAAGTCGCGGTCATGGCCAGCGGCCTGATGGGTACTGTGTCCGGCAGCGCGGTGGCCAATGTCGTGTCTACCGGCGTTATCACGATCCCAATGATGAAGCGGGAGGGCTTCAAGGCTCCGTTCGCTGGCGGCGTGGAGGCGGCGGCATCAACCGGCGGTCAGGTCATGCCGCCGATCATGGGCGCCGCTGCCTTCCTGATGGCCGAGTTCGCGCAAATTCCATACTCGGATATCATCCTGCATGCCCTGATCCCGGCGATATTGTACTTTACCACAATCTGGGTGGCGGTGCATTTCGAAGCCAAGAGGCTCGGGATCGAAGGCGAGTCGGAAGACGCCTTGCCCAACCTTCTGGCGACTATCCGCTCGCGCGGCCAGGCGGCCGTGCCGCTGATCGTGCTTACCACGATGATCATGAGCGATTATCCGCTGGCGGAATCGGTGCTGATCGGCATCGCGCTGACGGTGGTTTGCGCGGGCATCGCGCCCGACCTGCGCTCTGCATTTACGATCAGCAACGTACTGGGGGCGATCCGCGATGGCGTCGACAACGCCATATCGCTGTTCACGGCGGCGGCCTGCGCCGGCATCGTGATCGGCATCATCTCCCTGACCGGCCTTGGCCTCAAGATAAGCGCAGTGATCATAGACCTGGCGAGCGGCGTCGCGCTGATTGCCCTGATCCTGTCGGCCATCACCTGCCTGGTGCTGGGGCTGGGCCTGCCAACGCAGATTGTCTACCTGACACTGGCGATCCTGGTTGCACCGGGCCTCATCGAATTGGGCATCCAAACAGCGGGCGCGCATCTGTTCATCATGTATGTCGGCATGATGTCGATGGTTACGCCGCCGGTCTGCTTCGCTGCCTTTGCCGCGGCGAGCCTGGCGCAAGCGCCGATGATGGCGACCGGGGTCGCGGCCTTTCGCCTCGCGCTGGCCGGACAATTGATCCCATTCCTGTTTGCTTTCAATCCTGGCCTGTTGCTGATTGGCGGACCGGTTGACGTGGTGCTTGATACGTTGCGCGCGATTGTTTGCATTGGCGCCGCAGGCATGGCGTTCGAAATCTTCCGCATCGGGCCGGCGTCAAACGACGCGCGGTCGCCTGCCGTACTGATCTATCTAAGGCGTTTTCTGCTTGGAACGGGGGCTGCCCTGCTGGTCTATCATGGACCGAAGACGACCATCGCGGGGCTGGCGCTGGTGGCCGTTGGAATTGTACTGGCGATGGCTGGTCAGAAGGCAGCGGCCAAAGCAAAGGCGACGTGAGTTTCCCCGCGCCGCCCTGCTAATCGTGATGTGTCAATTGACGTCAGGTATCCAGCCACGGCATCAATGAGGCGTGGATGACATTGGCGTCGCCGCCAGGCTTGGCGCCAACGGACTTGATCGCCTTGTCAACCTCGTTCAGCCCGTAGCGATGGGTGGTAATCAGGTCGAGCGGGAAACGCTTCGAAGCCAATTGCTCCAGCGCCAGTTCGCAAGCCCGGTAGGAATGACCGCGCGCCGAATGCAAGGTGACATATTTCACCGTCATCTTGCCAATCGGAAAATTGGGGAATTCAGCCATTTCGCCCTGGATGACCATGCGCCCGGCCTTGCGCTTCAGCGCTTCGATACCGAGCAGGATCGGCACGGTGCCAGCGCCTGCGGTACAATCGAGAACGCAATCGACCCCCTCGCCGCCGGTGATTTCCATGATCCGCGCCAGCGGGTCTTCCGCATCGACATCGATGGTGAAATCGGCGCCAAGCTGCTTGGCGACTTCCATGCGGGCATGGTCCTTCTTGGTACCGGTCACGATAATGCAGGATGCGCCGGCCTGTTTACAGATCACGGTCTGGGACAGACCCTGCTGGCCCGGACCCTGGATCAGCACAGTTGAATTGTAACCAACCTGCCCCTCGAACAGCGACCACTCGATACCGTTGGCCATAGGCGTAACGATGCCGGCAAGCTCCGGCGAAACGCCTTTCGGTACGTGATGGATGATGGCGTTCCACGGCAGATAAACATATTGCGCAAATCCGCCGAACAGGTGTGGAGCACGCTTGGCCGAGGTGTAGCCGTAGCGCAGCCCGTCCGGGTTGGATCGCCAGTCGGTATTTTCACAATGGCGGTATTCCCCGGCATGGCACCATTGGCACTTCATGCAACCGACGTAATGTTCGACGAAGACCAGATCGCCTTCCTTGAACCCCTTCCGGGCGGTGAATTCCCGGCCCGCCTTGGCGATAACGCCGATATTCTCATGGCCCATGATGACGGGGTCGGTCATCGGCGGCTTTTCGTACAGTTTGACGTCGGTGCCGCAAATCCCGGCGACTTCCATTTTCATCAACGCGCCATCAACCGGGATGTCCGGCATGGGATATTCCAGAACTTCCGTCTTCCCCGGTGCCGTGCGCGTTGCCGCCAGAACTTTCTCCGCCACTTGGTGTCTCCTTTGTTGGAACCTGAACTTTCAACGCCACATTAAAGGCGGCGGCGGCGAAACGAAAGCCGTTTCGTTTTTCCAGCCGCCTGCGATAGAATATTTCGGGCTCTGACAGGTGCTAGAAATGGCGAATTCAGCCGACCGGGAACTGATTGAGGATGTTGCGAACGATAGCCCGGCGCCGGGCGTTCCGCCGGCCGGAACGGATTCGCGCTGGTCGCTCAAGACTTTCGCCACCGGCCAGGACCTGTTGCAGCAAACCCGCCGGATCAGGGATTGGGTCCGGACACGCTACTCGCTGACCGGGGACGACACCTGCATGGTTACCGAGGTCGTTTGCGAATTGCCCGGCTGTCCACCGCTAGAAACGGTGATCGCATTCTGGACGGAGAACGGCGAAAAGCGCCACCATTACAAGATTTTCAAACCCGCCGCCGAGGTGATCGAAGACGACCTGCCGCCGTACTGGATGAAGAACGCCCTGGCCGTGGATAGCGATTTCTATTGCTCATGCTGCTAGATCACGGATGCTAGCGCGAGCGGTAAACGAGCGGAAACCGGCCGGGAGCAACGGCCTTGCCATCGCAGCGTGGCTTTTCGCGAAATTCGATCAACTTGAACTCGCCGGCAGCGGTAACGCGATGGCGTTCCAGGGTGCCGCAATCGCCTGACCCGCGGCCGAGCGAAACGGAGGTCACCGTTCGCGTACGCACATTCCATTGCGGATTGAGCAACACTCCCGAAGCCGTCGGGCGCTTTGCCCCCCTGGGCGCCTGGAACCGGAGAAACTGAAAGTTCTGCGCCGGGTTCGGCAGGTAGACCAGTGCGTAGACCGCCGATGAACTGGCGGCAAAACGCTCGCACGGAAATTCCCACAGCGCGCTTTCCTCGGACATCTGGAAACCAGTGACGCCGGATTTCATCACGTCGAGTTCACATTTGTATCGCCGCCGGACGCGGTCCACGACCGCGCGCGGAATGCGCCTGAAGCCAACGTCGTAGCGCTTGAACATGCCTTGCGGAACATTGGTGGCGGCAGGGCCGGGGCGAACCTGCGAGCGCGCACGCGGGGCCGCCGATGCAAAGCACCCCGCCCCGCCTTTTACCCGGATCGTGAAAGGCGTCTTTCCCGGCATGACGACGATCATGCGACCGCCGGAGACCTCGACCGCCTCGCCCTCCTCGGGTTCCAGCTGCAGCTCAAGGATCGCGTGACCCCGGCCTTGGCCGATACGATAAAGCTGGCAGGAATAAATCCCGTAACCGGTCGTCCTGCCGCCGGCGGCAATCCGGCTTAACCGCAACACCTCGTTGCCGATCTTGATACGGGCGGAGCGGCGCGAGTAATTTCTCCCCGAAAGCTGTTCGTAATACACATAGGCGTAGCGATCCCAGTCCGGATCCCTGTTGGATTGCCAAAGCGCCAGGGAACAACCTCCCGATCGCGAAATCTCCTGCTTCGCGAACAGGCGCAACTTGATTTTCTCTGCCGCCGATGCGGACGCAGCTGGAAACAGGGCGAGAAATGCTGCCGCAAACACTGCCGGAACATGTCTAATCTGCGTCATAAGCGTTCCCCCCGTACATGTTCCATCTGTTACCCGGTTCACCCCCGCGTCAAGCGCTCCTGCGCCGCATCCGCGTCTCGTGCCAGGTGATATAATAGGTCGCGCCGAAGATGACGGCCGCGCCAATCCAGGTCCAGATGCCGGTCAGTTCGTTGAACATTATCCAGGCGCAGACGACCGCGAACGGCAGGCGCAGAAAATCATAGGGCATGACGGCGCTGGCGTCGGCCGAGCCGAATGAACGCGCCTGGGCAAAATGCGCCATCGCCCCGAACACGCCAACGCCAAGCAGCCAGCCAAGGTCGGTCAACGTGGGAACCGACCCGAACACAAAAGTCGGAATCGCCACCAGCGGCACGGTGATGATGTTCTGGTAGAAGACGATGACGCTGGCGTCCTCGGTGCGGGTCAGGAATTTCATGCTGATCCACGCGCCGGCATAAAACAGCACCGACAGCATGACCATCGCAACAGGTACGGGCAGGCCGGCGATGTTCGCACCGCCCAGGACCTGCCCCTCGAAGCCGGGGCGCAACATGATGACGACACCGACAAACCCGACGAATGTGGCGATCCAGCGCGGCGCATCGACCTTTTCCTTCAGGACCAGCACAGCGCCGAGGGTCACGAACAGCGGGATCGCGAAACTGTAGGTGGTGATGTCGGCCAGCGGCAGATAGGGCGCGGCCGAATAATAGGCCAGCATGGCAGCAAGGCCGAAACAGGCCCGCGTCAGGTGCAGGTGGAAAACGCCCGTGCGCAGGCCCGGCACGCCATGCCGGATCAGCGGCGGCAGGACGAACAGCAGGCCGATCATAGCGCGGAAGAACACCACCTCGATGGCCGGATAGCGCCCGGCCAGGTAGCGAACGCAGATCAGCATGGCGGTAAACGACCACGCCGCCACGACCATCCAGATCGCGCCGCGCAGGATATTGTTCTGTCTTTGCCGTGCTGCCGCAGCCATTGCGCCTCCCGCGCCGGACCATAGGGGCGAACGCCGTTGTGGCAAGTATTTTATCCGGACACCTCTATCCGGCGATGTATCGCATCTCCCTTCTCCCCGCCGGGAGAAGGGTAGCAGCTATGCTGCCCGGACCACGAATCATCTCACCTTCGGTCCCGCGCAGCAATCGCTCCCTAAGCTCCCCGCCCTCATGCTGAGGACAGAGAGATGCGGCGCGCGTTGTCGTTCCCGCACGGCGATAACCGCCGGGTTATGTCCCAGGCATCAACCCGAAAAGTTGCAGACTTTTCGGATCAAGTTGATGCGCCATAAAGGCGGCGCGGGATGCCGTTCGTCCGCTTCCTTTCGGTTGCGAACGTTCAATACAAAACTACCGAAAGCCAAACAAACGTCCGGCATCCCGGCGCGCGAAGTTTATAGGCTTGCTCTGCATGACCCCCGGAGGCTTTGCACTTGTTTGCCTCCGATACCGCCGGACTTAACCTCGCAGGTCCTTGCGAACCTGTCTGGAGCCGGACATTTGACCGTGGCGCTTAACGACCAGGACCATGCAGCTTGGGCCGCCTTGCACCCCTGGGCGCAACTCCAACGGCACAAGGCCTCCGCTCCCGATCCAGCCGGCGCTACGCAACGCCAACCCCTTGCCGCACGCCTGTTACAACGCGCAAACGAACCGGGACCAGCGCAGGATAAGGGCGTGTGGAGGGAGGGGGAGAAGTTTCTTGTAATTATTGTACCCGGATAACATTCCCGGCCGCAGTGAAGCGAAGAGCCGAAATCCAGACCCTCAAACGCGGCTCAGCCCCGCCTTGACTCGGCCCCGCCCATGCGCGACCAACGCTGCAGCGACCGGGACAGAGGACAAGATGGCCGACAACAACAGCGAAGACGACAAGAAGGCGCCAACAAAGGCCGGCGAGGGCCACCAGCTCGGCGACCACACGATGGGAGACGTGTTCTTCCACGAGCATGTCGGCGGCGAGGACCATGACCACGATGACTGGTTCGACGACGTGCCGCTGGAAGAAAACCCGCTGTGGATACAGGACAATGTCCACCTGACCAGCGTCGGCATCGATATCGGCTCTTCGGGGACGCAGGTGATCTTCTCGCGCATTCACCTGCGCCGCCTGGCCGAGGAGCTGACCAGCCGCTATTACGTCGTTTCGCGAGAGCAGCTGTACCTGTCGCCCGTGTCGCTGACCCCTTACGCCAGCGAGACGGCGATCGACGACGACAAGCTCGCGGAGATTATCGGCCAGGCCTACACGGACGCCGGCATCGACAAGGCCGATGTCGACACCGGCGCGGTCATCCTGACCGGCGAGGCGCTGCGGCGCGAAAACGCCCAGGCGATTTCCGCCATGCTGTCGGAGCAGAGCGGCGACCTGGTCTGCGCCACGGCCGGACATCACATGGAATCCATGCTCGCCGCCTATGGCTCCGGCGCGGCGCAAGCCTCGCTCGACCTTGGCCAGCGGGTGCTGAACATCGACATCGGCGGCGGCACCACCAAGCTGGCGCTGCTGGAAGCCGGCAAGGTGATCGCCACCGCGGCCGTGCATATCGGCGGGCGACTGCAGGTAACCGAGGACGGCGTGATCGTGCGGCTCGATCCGGCCGGGCGCACCCACGCACGGCGCGCCGGTTTTGAATGGAAGCTCGGCGACACTATCAATCCGGACGATCTCGATGTGGTCGCTGCCGGCATGGCGAAAACGCTGATCGCAGCGCTGGCCGGCAAGGACATGCCCGACGATGCGGCGCGGCTTTATCTGACCGATCCGCTTGAAAGCCTCGACGGCATCGCCGGCATGATGTTTTCCGGCGGCGTCGCCGAATATGTTTACAAGCGCGAAGAGCGCGATTTCGGCGACATGGGGCGGCGGCTGGGGCACGCCATCGCCCGCGAGATCGAGGCCGGAAATTTCCGCTGGCCGCTTTTACCGGCGCATGAATGCATTCGCGCCACGGCGCTCGGCGCATCGGAATATTCGGTGCAGCTTTCGGGCAATACCTCGTACATTTCAAAGCCGGGCGTGCTGCTGCCGCGGCGCAACCTGCAGGTGGTGCAGCCGCCTTACGAAAGTGAGGACGATGTCGACGCCGATGCGCTGGCGAAGGCAATCTTGAACCACCGCACGATTTTCGATGCCGAGGGCGCCGATGCAGAGATAGCGCTCGCGCTGCGCTGGCGCGGGCCACCGGCCTACGAGCGGATATTGGCCTTCGCCAAGGGCATTCGCGCCGGCCTTGCCGACATGATCGAAGCCGGCAAGCCGATCTACGTCATGCTCGACGGCGATGTGGCGCAAACGCTGGGCGCGGTGCTACGCGAAGATTGCGGGGTGGAGAGCGAGATCCTGGTGATCGACGGCGTCATGCTTATGGATTTCGATTTCATCGACCTCGGCAAGGTGCGGGTTCCATCCTACACCGTGCCGGTGACGATCAAGTCGCTGGTTTTTTCCGAGGACCCGCGCGGGCCGCGCTCGGTGGAGCGCATCCACCACAACGAAGACGAACACCGCGGACATTCTCATTCCCATGCGCACGGGCATTCCCATTCACACGGGCACGGTCATACGCACTCCCATTCGCATGGCCACGGCCATGATCATGGACACCACCACCACGATCACGGCGATGGGCATTCGCACACGCACGATCACTCTCATGGTCACGACCACAGCCATGACCATGGAGATTCCGGCAAGAAATAGGCGCTTGAAGCCGCCTAGCGCACCAGCGGCATTACCTCTTCAGTGAAGCGCTGCAGGGTTTCCATGCATTGCCGGTGGCTCAGGCTGGTGACGCGCGGCAGCAGGGAAATTTCGGTGACGCCAAGCGCGCGGTATTTTTCTATCCGTTCGGCGATTTGTTGCGGCGTTCCAATCAGCGTGCGCTCGCGAAAGACGTCGCGGACATCGCCGCTGTCGTGCATGGCGGTAAGCACGGATTTGTCGCCGAGCCAGTTGTGGTCCCATTGCTCACCGCGCATGACTTTTCCAAACACGTTGACATGCTCCTGCACCGCCTGTTCCGCCTGCGCCACAGCCTCTTCTTCGCTGTCAGCGATATGGGCGATGAACGAAACCATGAACTTGCGATCCGAAGCTGCGCGGCCCGCGCGCTCCCAGGCATCGCAATACCAGCCGTGTTTTTCCTTCAGCGCGGCAAACGACATCGGATATTGGTTCATCATCAGCCGGTAGCCGCGGGCGGCGGCATTCTCGAAACTGTCGCGGCTGTTGGAAGCCGCATTCCAGATTGGCAGCGCGCCGTTGAGCGCCGGCGGCCAGGGCTCGAGCTTGTCGAAGGAAAAATATTGGCCTTGATAGGCGAAGGCTTCGCCAGTCCAGAAGCGCTGACAAATTTCCAGCCCCTCAGCGATGCGGCCCGCCGCCTCGCCCTGATCAATGCCGAAGGCGGCGAACTCGTGCGGCACGAAACCGCGCGCGACGCCAAAATCGCAACGCCCGCCGGACAGGTGATCGACCATGGCGTAGTCTTCTGCAACCTGCAGCGGATCGCGCAATTGCATCAGCGAAACGGTTGCGCCAAGACGCAGGTTCGTTGTTTCGCGCGCGATGGCGCCAAAGATCACCGCCGGGTTCGGCACCGCGCCGCCGTAATAGTGAAAATGATGTTCGGTGAAGAGACCGCGCTGCCAGCCATTGCGATCGGCATAACGGAACGTTTCCAGCAATTCCTCGTAGAACGCATTGAGCGCCACGCCATAGCCGTCACGCCAGCAGGGGAGATAGAAGATAGAATAGTCCAATACCGCAAGTCCCTTTCGTGCACGCCGGATCGACCTTGTACCAACATGCAGGCCTATGAAAATAGCGCCCGGTGACCGGGCGCTATCGTGTTATCCGCCAGTGCGGCCAGTCGAAATCACTGCTTGTACAACAGTGCTTTCAGCTTCTTGTAGTCAACGGTGTAGTTCTTGTACTTGTCATTGACCGCCCATTTGGCGCCATAGATGGTCTTAAGATAGGCCTTGGCGTATTCGCCCTCGAGCTTGACGTCCTTGATGCCGGCCTTGGCCTGCTTGGCTTCATCGGCCTTCAGATTTGCGCCGACAATCTCATCGCTCTTCTTTTCATATTGCGCGGCAATCTTGGTCAGGAAGTCGCGTTCTTTTTGCGTCAGGCTGTCCCATTTCTTCTTGTTGATGATCACGAAGAAAGTGGCGCCGTAGAAGTTCGGCGAAACCTTATACTTCAGGAATTTTTCCCAGCCGTACTTGGTGATCGAACCCTTCGGCCAGGCGATGCCGTCGACGACGCCGCGTTCAAGACCGGTGTAGACATCACCTGGCGCGATGCCGACCGGGATGGCGCTCATGGCTGCCAGCATTGGCTTGTAGAGACCGGTCGAACGCATTTTCACGCCCTTCAGATCGATGCCGGTTTTCTTGCTCAGCTTCGGTTTGAACTTGGTGTAAATGTGGAAGGTCGACACGTTGAACGCCGGCCAGGCGAGAATGTGCGCGTTCAAGCCCTTGTTCCAGGCTTCTTCGAGCATTTTCCAGGCACCGTTCTTGCGAATGTCTTCCAGCGAGGCGTTGTGTGCGCCAAGCAGACGGGCTTCCGGCAAGTCGGCCCCGTAATAGGGGGTCGGGCAGAAGATCAGGTCGATCAGACCGCGCTTCAACAGGCCGCCCTGCTTGCGGAAAGGGGTAATTTCCGGGCCGCCAATGTAGCGCAGCTTCAAGCCGATGTTGTTCTTCTGGGCCGGCTTCAGGAATTCGTTCAGAAAGACAATGACGTGATCGTGGGTCCTGATCTGGCAGGTCGAGACCTTGATGGTGGAGGCCTGGGCAGGCAGCGACCAGGCGATACTTGCCGCGACCAGCGTGGATGCCAATGCGATTTTTGACTTCATGCGTTTCCCTCCTTGGATGGTTTTCATGTTCTCGCGTGAACCGGTTGAGCGCAGTGTCCAGCCGGTCCAGATCCGAATTTTCCGGAGTGCGGCCAGCCTAAACGCTGTGGCTGTTCGCGTCCACCGCAATTGCATTCCCCGCCCGATCGATCCATGAAACTGTGGAATCTGGACGGATTCCTCCTGTGCCTGCGCGCTACATCAGGCTCGGCAGCCAAAGCGCAAGGGACGGGATGAATATCAGGATCAGGATCAGGATGGCGTCGCAGACAAGGAACGGAAATGCCGCGCCCGCAACCTGCCACAACGTCGTGCCTTTTGGCGCGACCCCGAGCATGACGTAAAGCAACAGCCCGAATGGCGGCGTCGTTCCGGCCATTTCGAAAGTCATCAGCACGAACAGGCCGAACCAGACGAGATCGAACCCGAGTTGCTGCGCCAGCGGGAAAAAGATCGGCACCGTGATGAGCATCATCGATGTCGGGTCCATGAACATGCCCATCGCGATCAGGATGAAGAACATCACGAGCAGCACGGTGTATTTCGACACTTCAAAGCTGGTGGCAAATTCCAGCATGCCGGCGCTTGCCCCGGAAAAGGCGAGCAATTGGCTGAACACCGTCGAACTCATGATGATGAAAAACACCATCGCGCCGACTTTGACCGTTGCCTCGACCGCTGTGCGGATCGCCGCAAAGGTGAGGACCCGGAACAGCACCGCCAGAATCATCACGCCCAGGACGCCAAAGGCAGCCGCTTCCGTCGGCGTCGCCCAGCCGAGAATAATGAAACCGATGACCATGAAAACGACGAGACCCATCGGCAATATGTTGGTGACGACCAGTTTCAGACGCTCGCTCCACGACGGCATGTCAACGGTGTAGGCAGGCGCCGATCCCGGGCTCATCCGGATCTGCAGGAAGATCATCAGGCAATACAGGCCCGCCAGCACAATGCCGGGCAACAGGCCGGCGATCAGCAAGCGGCCAACATCAATACCCGCGACCGAGGCAAGCAGAACGCCGAGCGCCGATGGCGGAATAATCATCGCCAATCCGCCAGTGCCAAGGATCGGCCCCATCGACATGCGCCAATTGTAACCGCGGCGCTGCATTTCCGGCACCATGAGCGAACCAAGCATGGCGGTGTTGGCCATGCTCGAACCGGTCAGCGTCGAAAACAGCGTACCGCCGGCAACCGTCAGATAACACAAACGTCCCGGCAGGCGCCCGAACAGCACATCGAGCCCGTCAAACACACGGATCGCAAGCCCGGTGTGAAAAAACAGTGAGCCCATCATGATGAACATCGGCACCGGACCGAGGGTGAAGCGCGTGAGCATGGACGTGGAATTGTCGACGATCTGCGTCCACGCAGAATAATCACCCATGAACAGGAGAGCGCCGATAATATTGGTTATGATGAACGTAAATGCGACTGGAACGCCGAGAGCCATGAGAAACATGACCATCCCGACCAACAGCGTGAACGCCCAGTACCACTCCATTTCCATGGCTCAGACCCCCTCGCGTTCGACGATGGACTGGCTGTACATATCATCGACGCCGATGAGATAACGTCCGAATTCCAGCGCCACGACGAAGAAGCAAAGCGGCATGGGCAGGAACAGCACCCATTGCGGCATGTCGACTGTCCGGACATCGACCTTTTGCTCGACGAATGCGTTGATTAGAAGCTTGCCGGAATTGTAGCTGTAGACCAGCGCGGCAATGATACAAAGAATGTAGACGAGCTTTGCGGCAATCCGCTTGACCAGTCCCGGCAGAAACTGCGCCAGCGCGTCAATGAACACATGGCCCTTGATGCGCACGAGCCACGGCGCGGCCAGCACGGCAAACCATAGCAGTCCATATTCAACCACGGCGATCGTGAACGATGGAGGGGTAAAGCCGAGAATGCGCATCGTCACGTCGACGACGATCATCACGAAACTGAGAAAGATCAGTACACCGGACAATGTCGCCAGGGCGTACAACAGAAAATTATAGGCTTTGCCCAGCACCGCCATATGCCTCCCCCTGCAATCATCGCGCCGATTTCACGGCAGCGCGCATTATCCGGAACCGCCATTGCGGCCCGTCTTGTTAGGGAGAACGTAGAGCATAGCCGGTTGCCGGTCCAGCAGCTTGGTTGCAGCAAAGGAAAGGCGCTGCCGCAGCAGCGCCTTGCAACTTCAGCGGCCTTGATCAGCCAGTCAGGCGGCGTTTTCGAGAATGATGTGTCCGACGGCGGTGTTTGATGCCGGGACCGTGTAGAACCGGTATTTCTCGACGACTTTTTCATCCATCGCGCCACGGGCGACGAGCCACATAACCATTTCGATGCCTTCGGCCCCGGCCTCTCGCATGAACTCGATGTGCTGCAGGTTCATCGCATGGGAGGCGTCTCCCGCCAGAGAATCGAGGAAGGCCTTGTCGAAATCGGAATTGATCAGGCCGGCACGCGGTCCGGAGATCTGGTGCGACATGCCGCCGGTCCCCATGATAACCACACGCAAGTCTTCAGGATAACTTTCAACAGCCTTGCGGATCGCCTTGCCGAGATTGTAGCAGCGCCGGCCTGTTGGCGGCGGGAACAGCACCACGTTGACAGCCAGCGGGATAACCGGGCAAGGCCACTCCTTCGGCGAACCGAACACCAGGTTCAATGGTACGGTCAGGCCGTGGTCAACTTCCATCTTGTTGACGACCGTCAGGTCGAACTCATCAAGAATGACCGATTTGGCGATATGGGCGGACAGGTCCGGATGGCCCTTCACCACCGGCACCGGGCGCGGTCCCCAGCCCTCGTCGGCGGGAGCGTATTCGGCCGCGCAGCCAAGCGCGAAGGTCGGCACGATGTCCATCGAGAAGGCGGTCGCGTGATCGTTGAAAACGACAATGCAGACATCGGGCTTCAGTTCTTCCAGGATCTTCTTCGACTTTTCAAAGCCCGAGAATACGCGGGTCCAATAGGGCTCTTCGGTCTTGCCAAGATCGATCGCCGCACCGATCGCGGGCACGTGCGAGCAACACACGCTTGCGATAATTTTAGCCATTCTTGTTTTCCCACTCTGATTTGCTGCGGTTGCCTTCCACCGGGCGTCCGCCGTTGAGCATCATGGCGGCGTATTCTTCCTGGGTGGAGCCGGTCATCTTGGCAGCCACTTGCTGAAAGGAAAGCCCGTCCGTCGCGCCGAGTTTGGCAGTGAAGTAAATATTACCACCGAGTTCCAGCATGCGGTTCCACTGGCGCTTGAGAATAGCCTCGGTTTGCTCCGCGTTCAGCTCGAACTGCTTGAGATACTCGGCCTCGTTGGCCCTGAACTTGTCGCGGTTCTCGGCCTTCAGCAAGGTCATACAGAAATCGTTGATGCCATAGCCCCGGCGCGCTTTCGCAGCATCGAAAATGAACGTGCCGGGAATATCGTCATATTCCGTCTGTTCGTTGCCAGCCATTCGGTTCCTCCTCCGGATTTGAGCGAAGCACGCTTATGCGGCCACCAGATTACCCATAACATGACGTTGGTCAAAATTGTCGCAGGTTTGAACACCCCACCAACAGGCTCGAAGGCCGGATTACTCCAATTCCGCTTCCAGCAGTTTTTCGTAGGTAAGAGGCCGTGGCGGGCGCAAATGGCCCAGCGCCTTGATATCGTGTTGCCATTGGGCAAACGGACTGGAGCGCGACAGGCTGCCGCCGCCGATGGCATGGCAAAAATGCTCCAGCGCCTTTTCCGAAAGGTCGGCGACCGCGAGCTTGCCATGCAGGATATCCGCGACGGGATCGTCCTTTTCAAGCGCGCGGGCCATGCCGTCAAACGCCTGATTTGCCAGCCAGACGGCATTGCAGGCTTCCATCCAGCGGGTTTTTTCGAATGCGGACAGGCGTTCCGACCGGCCGGCCAGCAGTCTCCGGGCCTCGTCGCTGGCGGCATCGAGAATCCCCAGAAACACAGAGGTAAACATGCAGCCGACGATGGTAGAATTGCCCGGCAGGCGCTTGACCGCCGCTTCGCCAAGGGCATGTGGGATGATCGGGACATTGTCGAAGCGGAATGCGTGGCTCTGGGTGGCGGCCATGCCTGCGCCGTCCCATTCGCGCACCAGTTTCAGGCCCCTCGAGCCATCCCAGGGCAATCCGCGCATGTCGAGCAGAAATATGCCGGGCAAATCCGCGCCCTCGCCGCGGGCGGTGGTCATCATAAATGAGGTTACCCCCGAACCGCTGCCCATGTATTTATCGCCTGTCATGACCCAACCGGAGCCATCGGCACCCGGCAGGGCAGCGGCCCGCGTTGCAAGAAAATCGCCGCCGGCGCCGGGCTCTGACGATATCGTGCCGAACCAGGCTCCACCTCGGACCTGCTCGAAGACAAACGCGCGCTGATCGGCCCATTCAGGCGGGCCATCGGCGTCGTTGATCCAGTTGAGCAGCACGGTCGGATGCATGGCCGTCACCAGCGCCAGCGACGGGTCGGCGGTGGCCAGCTTGCGCAACAGCCGCGCGATGATGCGCTCAGGCCGTATCGCCGGATCCCACAGCCCGCCGAAATCCCTGTGCACGCCGGTCAGCGTCATGCCGGCATCGGCCATCGCCGCAAAATCTGCCGGGTCGAGCGCCTGCCTGGCCATGCGTTCGGCCCGCTGGGGCAGCCAGGACGCGACGAGGGCGTCGATGTTGTTTTCGAGTTCGGAGAAATTCATGGCTCGCGGGCTTTTTTTGTTGGCGTGAACGGGATTACTCTCCCTAGCATGACAAAGCGCCCGCAATCCAAACCGCAAATGAAACTCGGAATGTTCCTGCGCCCGGCGGCCCACCACATTGCCGGCTGGCGGCACCCCGACGCCTGGGCCGATGGCGGACTGAACTTCCAGCGCTATGCAGAAATGGCGCAGATCGCCGAAAACGGCCTGTTCGACCTGATGTTCTCCGCCGATGCGCTGACTGCCGACCGTTACGATCCGGATTCACTGTCACGCACCTCCTACGTGGCGTGGATCGATCCCTTGTCCCTGATGAACGCGCTGGCAGCGGTGACGAAGAACATCGGCCTCGTTTGCACCGCAACGACAACCTATGACGAACCGTTTCACATCGCCCGGCGCTTTGCCTCGCTCGACCTGATCAGCGGCGGGCGCGCGGGCTGGAACATGGTGACCTCCGCCAATGCCAACGAAGCGCAGAATTTCAGCCGCGTCGAACACATGCCGAAAGCGGATCGCTATAGGCGAGCGCGCGAGTTTGTCGAGGTGGTGCGCGGATTGTGGAAGAGCTGGGACGATGACGCATTCGTCTTCGACAAGCAGGAGGGGCGCTTCTTTCGGCCCGGTGCAACCCACGCGCTGAATCACGATGGTGAGTTTTTCCAGGTGCGCGGGCCGTTGAACGTGGCGCGCTCACCCCAGGGCGAGCCGGTCATCGTTCAGGCCGGCGCCTCCGAAGACGGGCGGCAACTGGCGGCCGATACCGCCGAAGTGGTCTTTACGGCGCACCAATCCGTTGAAAGTGCCCGCGCGTTCTATGCCGATATCAAGGGGCGGATGGCTGATGGCGGCCGCGATCGCGATACGCTGAAAATCATGCCAGGACTTGGCGTCAGCGTCGGACGCACACGGCAGGAAGGCCACGACAAGCACGAGCAATTGCAGGGCCTGATCCATCCGGACGTCGGCATCGCCATGGCGTCTAAATACCTGGCCTGGGACCTGCGCGGGCTCGATCCGGACGGACCGGTGCCAGTGGTACCGCAGGACCGCGGCGCACCGACCCGATCGGCGCTACTGAGCGACACCGCGCGCAAGGAGGGGCTTACGATTCGCCAGCTCTACGAACGCATTGCCGGCACGCGCGGGCATTTCCAGGTGATCGGTTCGGCAACAGACGTCGCCGACATGATGGAGGACTGGTTTACCACAGGCGCAGCGGACGGTTTCAACATCATCCCGCCGTTCTTTCCCAATTCGCTCGCTGATTTCGTCGAGCTGGTGATCCCGGAGCTGCAACGGCGGGGATTGTTCAGGACCGAATACGAGGGGACCACTCTGAGGGAGAATTTGGGCTTGGGGCGACCTCACTGACCGACATTTCTCAGGGAGATGTCCGGTGACCGGACGCCTCCGTGCCCGCCACCGCATCGGCCTTGCGGCTTTGTACGAAATGCCAGGCCAGCAGCAACACGGCGATTGCCGCCGCCGGGCCGTACACAGCCGGATTGCCGGCCATCACGCCGGCACAGAGCACCAGCCGCAATCCTGCGTCCCAAAACGGCAAGGCCGTGCGATCGAAGCGGGCCAGGGCGCTGGACAGCAGGTAGAGGGCCAGCACCAGGCGCGCAAGCAGCCAGGCAAGCCGCCCCCAATGGATTTGACCGTCATACCCGGGAAGATACTTGATGACTGCACCCTTCGAGGACGGATCGACGACCGCTGCATCGATCAGCAAAAGCTCCGGATACATGGCGAACACGAACGGGATCACGAACATGACGATGCCCGAGCGAACCGCCGAGAAGCCGGTT
>CAZTMN010000010.1:0-58853 GCA_964615275.1 uncultured Beijerinckia sp.
CACCTGCTCCACCAGCAGGCCGCTGCGCAGCGAACACGCCATTGCCCGGCTGTTTCACGAAAAGATCGATGCGGCTGCCCGGGCCAATGAAGGCGATCCTCTCGACGCCGGGTTCGGATTTGATGTCATCCGCCTGGCGGTCATGCAGGCCGAGCCGTTACACCCACAGCAAACCGGCCTGCACGCCAAGCTACAAAACGCCTCCGTGACAGGCGACATGGCATCCCTTGATGAAATGCCGCGTGAAGAGTTTCCGCATGAGGAGCGTCCACATGAAGAACTGGCGCTGTTCCTCGACCGGATGAGCGCCCGCTTCGGCGCCAGCCGGGTGCTGCGCTTTACGTCCAGCGACACGCATATTCCCGAGCATGCGGTCATTGCCGCTCCGGCAGTGCAATCTCCAACGGCGCAATTTTCCAGACCGCGTGCAAACCGGCGAAAAAACTCCCCTGCCCTGCCCGGCCTGCAGGCACAGGCCGCTCCTGCCCTTTTTTCCATTGCCCGGCCCATACGCCTGTTTGAAAAAGCCGAGCCGGTGGAGACGCTGGCCATGGTTCCGGACGGACCGCCCCTGCGTTTCAAATGGCGGCGGGTACTGCATGAGGTCGTCGCCTTTGAAGGGCCCGAACGCATTGCACCGCAATGGTGGAAACAGGAAATACAAGCGCTGACACGGGATTATTTTCGTGTCGAAGACCGCGGCGGACGGCGCTTCTGGCTCTATCGTGAGGGCTTGTATGAGCGCGAGACGCAGCGGCCGCGCTGGTTTTTGCACGGCCTGTTCGGGTGAAACATGGCCAACGCCCACCCCGCATATGCCGAGTTGGCGGTAACGACGAATTTCTCGTTCCTGCGCGGCGCTTCCCATCCCGAGGAAATGGTGGCGCAGGCTCTGGCGCTCGGACTTTCAGGCATCGGTATTGCCGACCGCAATTCGCTGGCCGGCGTTGTACGCGCCCATGTCTTCGCCAGGGAACATGACGTCGCAGCACAGGGCCTGCGGGTCATAACCGGTGCGCGGCTGGTATTCGAGGATGCAACGCCCGATATCCTCGCCTATCCGCAAGACCGGCCCGCCTATGGCCGATTGTGCCGGTTGCTGACGCGCGGCAATCTGCGCGCCAGCAAAGGCCAATGCCATCTATTCCTTGAAGACCTGGAGGAATTTCACCAGGGCCTGCAATTCATCGTCATGGACCATGACGGGAATGATAGCGGTCTGAACGCCTGCCTGGAACAGTTGACCGGTTTCGCGCGACCGCGCATCTGGCTCGCCGCCACGCTGGCCTATGACACCCATATGCGCGAGAAACTGGCGCGGCGCATTGCCTTGTCGCAACAAACCGGCCTGCCGCTGATTGCCGTCAACGATGTTCACATGCATGTGCCCGAACGCCGCCCGCTGGCTGACGTCGTCACTTGCATACGTGAACATGTCACCATCACGGAAGCGGGCGCCAGCCTGCTCGGGGCCAATGCGGAACGGCACCTGAAAACACCTGCCGAAATGACGCGCCTGTTCTCCGAAGCGCCGCAGGCAATTGCGCAGACCATGCGGTTTCTCAACGGCATCACCTTTTCCCTCGACGAATTGCGCTACGATTATCCGGAAGAATTGCGTGAAGGCTTCCCCACTGAGCAGGACGCTCTCGCCCACTACACCCATGAAGGCGCGAACTTCCGCTATCCTGATGGTGTGCCGGAAAAGGTACAAGCCGCGTTACAATACGAATTGAAGCTGATCGACGAACTGCGCTATGCGGCCTATTTCCTGACGGTCCACGACATCGTGCGCTTTGCGCGCAGCCGTAATATTCTGTGCCAGGGGCGCGGCTCGGCGGCCAATTCATCGGTCTGCTTTTGCCTCGGCATTACCGAGGTTGATCCATCCACACATGATCTCTTGTTCGAACGGTTTATTTCCGCCGAACGGCGAGAGCCTCCGGACATCGACGTCGATTTCGAACACGAACGGCGCGAAGAGGTCATGCAATATATCTATCAGCGGTTCGGCCGCCACCGCGCCGGGCTTACTGCGACGGTGACATCTTATCGCTCCCGCTCTTCAATCCGTGAAACGGCAAAAGTTTTCGGTATCGATGAAGCCACCATCGGTGCTCTGCGCAATGCAGTGTGGAATTCGCGTTCCAGCGGCGTCGATGAAAAGGAAGCGATGCGGCTCGGCGTGGAGACCAGCGCGCCGGAATTGAAACAGGCGCTGCAAATGGCGGAGGAGATCAGCGGTTTTCCACGCCATTTGTCGCAGCATACCGGCGGTTTCGTTATCACCCGTTCGCGGCTCGACGAAGTTGTGCCGGTGGCCCATGCCGCCATGGAAGATCGTACAACCATCGAATGGGACAAGGACGATCTGGACGCGCTGAGCATTCTCAAGATTGATGTCCTGGCGCTTGGCATGCTCTCGTGCCTGCGCCGGTCCTTTGAGTTCCTGCAAACCCACTACGGCCGGGCCCTGACGCTAGCGACCATCCCCCCGGAGGAACGCTGCGTCTACGAGATGATTTCGCGCGCCGATACGATTGGCGTGTTCCAGATCGAAAGCCGGGCGCAAATGTCGATGCTGCCACGGTTGCGCCCGCAGAAGTTCTACGATCTCGTCATCGAGGTCGCCATTGTCCGGCCGGGCCCGATCCAGGGCGACATGGTGCATCCCTATCTGCGCCGCCGGCAGGGAATCGAACAAGTCTCTTATCCATCACAGGAACTGGAGGACGTGCTCGGCAAGACGCTTGGCGTGCCGCTATTCCAGGAACAGGCGATGAAAATCGCCATTGTTGCGGCGGGCTTCACGCCATCGGAAGCGGACAAGCTGCGCCGCGCAATGGCGACCTTCAAGCGCGTTGGAACGCTGCATACGTTTGAAACCAAGATGGTCGAAGGCATGGCGGCTCGTGGCTACGACCGCGAATTCGCCGCCCGCTGTTTCAAGCAAATCGAGGGCTTTGGCTCCTATGGATTTCCTGAAAGCCACGCGGCTTCTTTTGCCCTGTTGGTTTACGCCTCCTGCTGGTTCAAGTGCCGCTACCCGGATGTTTTCGCCGCTGCGCTGATCAATTCCCAGCCGATGGGATTTTACGCGCCGGCGCAGATCATCCGCGATGCGCGCGAGCATGGCGTGGATGTACGCGCCATAGACATCAATCATTCCAATTGGGATTGCACGCTGGAATCAGCTGCGCCGCTACATCCGCCCGCCGTTCATTCCAAACACGTTTCGCAAATTCCGTATATGCAAAGCACCCATGCGATCCGGCTCGGATTTCGCCTGATCAAGGGCGTGCGGGAAGACGACATGGACAAGATCGCTGAAAAACGTGCGCGCGGATACGACAGCGTCCGCGATGTCTGGCTGCGTACCGGCCTTTCTCCCGCCGTTCTGGAACGGCTGGCCACCGCCGATGCTTTCCGCTCCATCGGCCTTGATCGGCGCGATGCCCTGTGGGCGGTGCGCGGACTTAACCGGTCAGGCGACAAGGACGATCTGGCATTGTTCCGCAATGTTCATCTTGCCGAACTGGAGCCCGACGCCGCCCTTCCGCCCATGCCGCCGGGAGAACATGTCGTGGAAGATTACCGGCATCTGTCGCTGTCGCTGAAGGCCCATCCGGTATCGTTTTTACGCCATCATCTGGAGATGCGGCGCATATTCAAATGCGCAGATCTGGCCGGTGTTAAAGCGCCATGCCGCCTGGCCGTTGCCGGACTGGTGCTGGTGCGCCAACGGCCAGGCTCGGCCAAGGGCGTCGTGTTCATGACCCTGGAAGATGAAAGCGGCGTCGCCAATGTCATTGTCTGGCCGAAGGTCTTCGAGAAATTGCGGCCCATCGTTCTTGGCGCCCGCTTTGTTTATGTCAGCGGACGCTTGCAAAATGAATCCGGCGTCATTCATGTCATCGCCGAACGCATGGAAGATATGACGCCACTGCTCGGCCTGTTGTCTGACGACGGCGATCAAACCGAAGCACTGGCACGGGCCGATGCAGTCAAGCGTCCGCACCACGAACACCCCAGGCGTAAAGTCGATGCACGCGGCCTGCTGCCGCAAAACGACAACACGACAAAGCCAATCCCGGCGCCCGAACCGGTTGCACGCGCCATGCCGAAGGGAAGGAATTTTCACTAGATCGGCGCGCGATCAAATGGAAGCGTTTGCACGCGCAAAAGCAGACCGATTCCAGAGAACGGACCATCACCGATCGCGAAAACCGGGTCCACTTCGCCGAAAAAAACTATATAATTGCAATTTCATCCAATCAGGACGCGACGATGACCGCACCAAAGCTCAAACACAATCGAACCCGGATCGAGCCGGCCGGGCACGCCGAACAAATTTCCCCTCTTGTCCAGCGCATGGTTGCTCCCAACGGCTCCCCTTATACCTTTACCGGAACCTGCACCTATATCGTTGGCACGGACACTGTCGCGATTATCGATCCCGGTCCAAGCGATGAAGCCCACCTCAGCGCCATCCTGCGTTCAGTCGAAGGGCGCAACGTCGATCATATCGTGATCACCCATACCCATCGCGACCACTCACCAGGCGCCCGGCCGCTACAGAAAGCAACGGGCGCGAAAATCGTCGGATGCGCCGCCCATATTCCAGCAGACAACCCGCAGCAGGGCCGCCTCGACGCCAGCCACGATCTGGACTACGCGCCGGACGCGGAAATGGGCGATGGCGATATCCTGCATGGACAAGGGTTTTCACTTCAGGCCATCGCCACGCCCGGTCACGCCTCGAACCACCTGGCTTTTGCCCTATTGGAGGAAAACACGCTGTTTTCAGGCGACCACGTGATGGCCTGGTCGACGAGCATCGTCGCGCCGCCGGATGGATCGATGCAGGATTACATGCGCTCACTGGACAAGCTGCTGTCGCGCGAAGACAAGCACTACTGGCCGGGCCACGGCGGTGCGGTCGAAGAGCCGCAATCTTATGTATCGGCCTTGGCCGGACACAGACGCGACCGCGAGGCGGCGATACTGGCGCGCATCAGCGCGGGAGATCGCGACATCCCGGCAATGGTCCTCAACATATACAGGGGACTGGATCCGAAATTGCACGGGGCTGCGGCGCTTTCCGTGCTCGCCCACTTGGAAGACATGGCAGAACGCGGCATGGTCAAGACCGACGGGGCGCCTGCACTGGCGTCGGAGTTTCGCGTCGCGTGACCCAGGATCGAACGGCCCAATCTTATCTGGCGTCCAACCGTTCTTGCAACTCCTGGCCAAATTTGCGAATGCGCGCCGCATTAGCGCCAAAATCATGACGGCCGTACCGGGACGCGGAACGAACATCAATGCGCGTCTGCGCAACAAGCGGGCGGACACGAATGGTAATATCGTCGGGAAACCCCATGATCAATGTACGATCAATCGCCTCAATTCGGCCGACCCGAGCCTCAGAGGCTTTTGACACCAAAACCCGCCGCGTCACGTAACGCCCGCGCCGACGCGTACCGACACGCCGGCGCACGGTACGATAAACTTCATCTTTCGCTTCACTTGCCGGGATCTCTTCGATTACGCGCCAGCCAAGATTGCGCACGGTTTGCCGCACAAGTTTATAAACTTCGCTTGCTTCCAAATCGATCAGGATTGGCTGGATATCCGCATAGGCCCGTTGTTGTTGCAGCGCGCTACGCAATTCGCCGCGCAATGCAGCGCCCTTCCGGGCGGCCTGGGCCTTTGCGCTTTTTGAAAATTGTGGCGGGTTGTTAACATCGGTTGCAATGTCATTGATCAACGGCAATTGCACTGCCTTAACGGCCAAGAAGGCCGGATAAGCCAGGAACGCCAGCGTGAGCAATACTGCCCCGGTAATATGGCCAACGCCGCGTCTGCCCGTACGCCAGATCACGACTGCGGCAGCCCCCGCCAGCAGTAGCGCAATGCACGCCAGCAAAATCGACGCCCCGAACACTGCGAGCCCGGCGACAATCTCCGTCGCGTTGAACCGGATAACCGCGAGCCCCATCGCGCCGACCAGGACAGCGAATCGGGCTAGCCGGCGCGACCAGACAGCCGCCTGGGAATAAGGTTCATCAAGAATATGCTCGCGCATCAATCTTCCGCAGCTTGGCCACTACCTGGGTCGCAAGGCTTGATCCCTGCTATTTGCCCGCCTTGCCCTTGCCCTTGCCCTTGCCCCGCGGCAGACCATCACAAATCGACTTGAGCGCTTGCCATTGCGCTGCATTCAACAGGGGCGGCCCCGTTATTTCGGGCTGTGCATTCTTCATACGCGCCAGGCGGTCTTCTGAAAATGGATGGCTAGCCAGAATCGCCGACCGTTTCCCCGATTGTTTGCCGGTAATCCGGACCAACAGTTCACCCATTGGCGCTGCGGAGCGGCCGAGCCGGCGGAAGGCTTCAATGGCAAATCCATCAGCACGAACTTCCACGGTTCGCGTGTAAGCCTTGTCCAGCAAAACGCGGGCCGCGAAAACGACCGCTCCGGCACCCGCGACATCGCCAAACAACAGTCCAAGCAGATATGAGGTACCGCCCGCCTGCAGGACTTTGCGCAGTCCGTCGCGGTGATGGGCGTGGCCGATTTCATGGGCCAGAACCCCGGCAAATTCGTCAACTGACTTGGTCACGTCCAGCAGACCACGGAAAAAATAAATTCGCCCTCCAGGCAGGGCGATCGCGTTCTTGACGGGCGAATTCAACACGCCTGCCCTTAGCGGTATCGCTACATTGCCGGCCTTCGCAAGTTTGTTGACCAGAACATTATAGGCTTGTTTTCCGGCCGGATTTTCGCACAATTGCCTGCCGAAAATCGCCTTGACCTGACTGTCGACCATCTCGCCAATCCGATTGTCGACGGATTGCGGCAACAGGGGCGCGAGCCGGTCTGCAGCGTAGGGGACGCCAAACAACCCAACCAGTATGATCGAAATCGCGGCGGCGACAGACCAGCTCACAATTTTCCAGGTGCTGGTTCGCCGTACAACGCCCCTGAACAGGCTTGGACTGAATGACGCAATCGTGTTGGCAAATTCCGGATCGGCGACGTACAGGCGGGCAAGTTTGGGCCCGCTGGTAGAATTCAGCCGCAACTCTCCGGCGCCCGAATCCGCCTTGCGAATTGTGTCCCACGGCCAGCTGGCGATTATCTCGCCATGCTCGATGATTTCAAGATCAACGCCTACGCGCAGCTCGACCGAACGGCGGCGGTTGCTGTTGCCGTCAACGAAGATCGCCTTTGCCGCTGTTGCCTGCATGAACTAGAATCCGCCTATGTCCAACCCGTCAGCCAGCCCCTCGCCCAAGGCGCCAGCGAGTTCACCCTTCGCAATCGCTCCATCCAGCGCATGGATATTTTCAACCTCGATACTTGAAACGATCACATGCCAATAGCGGTATTGCAGGAAATATCGCTGCAATACGCCAAACGCCAGGCCGGCGACGAGGTATACGATAATCGCACCAGCAACGCCGGCATACGGCGAGGCGGCCATCAATTGACGGCCTATTTCGAATAGCGAAACATTCAATATCGTCTTCAAAATCTGGTCAGCCGCGAAATACAAGATACCGCCGACGACAGAGAGCGCGATCGACAGCAAGAGAGCCGCAAATATCAGTTTCATATACAGACCGAGCAGCTGACCTCCACGCAAGCGGGATATCAGGCGAACACCCCCAATCCGAAGGCCGTTCGCCCACCAGCGCCACTCAATGGCCTGAAAAAACGGCCAGAGAAATGGCAGAAACAGAAATGCCAACACCATCAAGGAGATGGCTGACGCTGCCTTTTCCCACGCCACAATCGAATTCGGGCCTGCCGACCCCAATTGCGCCAGGGCCGCGATCAGCAGGCCAAGGGGGACAAAGGCCAACAACCAGAGCCAAACTCCCTTCTTGAAAAACTCCCAGCCGGAAGCCTCAAAACTTCCGGCAATGTCTCCATAGTGCGTGTGCCGAATCTTGTAGCGCTCAAGTATCGCGGCGCGCCAGGGATACAATAGGCCCAGCGTCACGATGACCAGGATAAGCAACCCAAACGACAGGAATGCGAATTTCCATCCCGATCCATCCATCCACAGGCGCACGCCGCGCCAGACCGTGCGGGTCAGGCGGTAGCGGCGGGCGCGGTACATGGCAAATTGACCAAACAATACCAGGAACAGGCCAAGCGGCACCGACGCAAACGCCTTGTACCGCTCGGCTTCCACGCCGCCGATGAAATACAACAGCCATATTGGCGTCAAAACCGCGAGAGCGAACAAAAATCCGATCAGCAATTCCCGGCCTGTCCCGGTGTATTCCGCCCCCTCACCATCGACCATGGTGTGCGACCACAAAAACCGGCGGACATCGGTTGTCAGCCAGAACCGATAAAATCCGAACGTGAAAAACTGAAGGATAGCGCCGCGGATCACAAGAGAGGCAAATTCACCGGCGCGGCCGGTCATTTGGACAGGCTGGCTTCCTGCCCCGGCGCGTGTTTGCTGCCCCGGTGACGAAACTTTCGGTACGCTGGCGGCTGCGGACCAGGGACTCCTGTAGGCGGGGGAATTTTCCGGATTCGGCCGAAACCCGTCGGTCATGGCAAACGTCCCTGCTCAACTCTCCGTGGGCGATGCTGCTTTGCGCGCATCGCAATTCATCCCTGGCACGATGACCTAAACACAAGGGCCGGTGAATTCCAAATAGCAAAGCTGATCCATTAACGAGCCGCATGCACGCCCAGGCGGAACCGCCAGATATTTGTGGTCGGGCAAGACGCTCGTCGAAACTTGATATAGTTTGGTGTCGAGAATCGTACTGTGGGAGCCATGCATTTATGACGGAATTACCGGCGGAAAGGGTCTGGTTTCGGCTAATGCGTCTTCACACGCGCGGTTTGACGGCAATCTCCGAACGTTTGCGCGTAATCGGCCTGTCCGTGCCGCAATGCGACGTGTTGAGCACCCTGACCGAGCGGGAAGGGATCGCGCAGCAGGAGTTGGCGGAGCGTCTTTATGTCACCAAGGGAAATATCTCGGGCCTGATAGACCGGCTCGCCAAAGCCGGGCTCGTAGAGCGCCGGCCATCCCGGGAAGACAAGAGGTCGTACTCAATTTTCCTCACCGGGGAGGGACGGCGGCTGGCGCTGCTGGGCATCAAGATCCAAAAGGACTTTGTCCGGCAGGCCTTTGGAGACCTCGACCCCGACATGCTCCAGAACCTGGAAAATTCGCTAATCGACGTACGCGAAAGGATACGCAATGCGCGTGCGGCGGGCCCGGAATCGGATTATGCGAAAGAGACCGTTCTCCCGCAGGAGTAAATGGCGTGCGCCGGCGGGCGCCCGCAGCCGGCGCCGCGCGAATCCGAAGACACGGAATATTTATCATTCTGCTTTAATGTGAAGTATCGCGCCGGGCAGGAATGTTGCGCGCCACATTGCTGCCCAATCCGTCCTGCTTGGTCTTTCCGACCATACAGACATTTGGGGACACCAATGAGTATACGCGTTAGTGCTACAAGTAGAGCCGCCAAGCCTGCCGCGAACAGCGTCGGGACATCACGACCGCAGAACGCCGCTCCCGGCTTCGGAAAAATCGGAATTCCGGCCCTCACCGCGGTTTTCGCAATCCTGACAAGCAGCTCAGCCCCGCGCAGCAGCGCAAAATCGAAGGCCCGCCGCTAAAGGCATTAGCCCGGGCGGCTATTGGCCTGCGCAAAGCAGATAGCGGTGAGCTTGGGTGCTGAAGAGGGCGCTCATAAGATTGAGCGCTCGTAAGATTGAGCGCTTGGGCGACAAAAAATACCGGGGCGCGACATCCCCGGTATTTTTGTTGGAAAGCCGCAACTGCGGCTACTGGACAATCACCTTGGCGCCCAGCTTGGTCCGGTTGTAGAGATCGACAACATCGATATTGCGCATGCGGATGCAGCCGGACGACACGTTCAGGCCAATCTTGTGCGGCTCGTTGGTTCCGTGAATGCGATACAGCGTATCTCGATTGCCCTTGTACAGGTACAGCGCCCGTGCGCCGAGCGGACTGTCAGGCCCGCCGCCAATCCCGCCAGCCCGAGCGGTCGGAAGCAGGTGTGGCCAGCGCTTCAACATGTCCGGAGGCGGCATCCAGCGTGGCCATTCCGCCTTCCGGGCGACGCGGGCGGTCCCCGTCCAACCATAGGCTTCAGCGCCGGTGGCTGCGCCGTAGCGGATAGCCTTCTTGTCGTTCAAAACGTAATAAACAAAATTAGCCTTGGTATCGACGATAATCGTTCCGCGCTTATGCTTGCTCGGGTAATCAACCTCGTAGCGTTCATAGTTCGCGTCGACCGCAAAGCTCGGCACTTTGGCCATGAATTTGGCGTCGCGTGCTGACAAGGCCGGATCGGGAACGTCCTTGTAACTGCAGCCTGCCAATACCAGCGCGGCTAAAGCCGCCACAACACCTGCCCCAATGCGCATTTGAACCCCAAATCTCAACGTCAATAACATCGCGAAGGCCGTAACCGGCGCTGCGCGGAGAATCTCAAATCCAACGCCGACTTCAATACAGGTTTGTTCACCATAAGATTAAGCGATGTGTTATCCATGGCTATTTTTCTGGTTGGTGTTGCGATTTTGCCACAAACCCCTGAATTGCTGAGTTCAGGGAACATCTGCAATCTCAGCCTGTTCAAAACCAAACGGAAATGAGCCTTCAGGTCCGTCAACAACCAAATTCTCAAGGATATCAATTGGCTACAGTTTTTCTAACCCATCCATCCGGAGTAGAGCACGACATGAGCGCCGGGCACCCCGAACGCCCGGACCGATTGCGGGTCATAGACGAAGCTCTTGCCGGCGAGGAATTCGCCAACCTGCTGCGCGAAACGGCCCCGGCCGCGACGAAGGATGCAATCTGCCGCGTCCATCCGCAGAACTATTTCGAGGCGATTGAGGCGGCTGCGCCGGCCACGGGCCTGGTTCAACTGGATGGCGACACAGCCATGAACGCCGGCACCTGGAGCGCAACCATGCATGCGGCCGGAGCCTCGCGACGCGCCGTCGAAGCGGTCCTGTCCGGCACGGCCAGGAACGCATTCGTGGCGATGCGCCCGCCAGGCCATCATGCCGAGACTGCGACGCCGATGGGGTTCTGTTTTTTCAACAATGCTGCAATCGCAGCCCGCAGCGCACAGGCTGAACACGGGGCCGAACGCGCGGCAATCATCGACTTCGATGTCCATCACGGCAACGGGACGCAGGATATATTTTGGGCTGATCCAAGCGTACTTTACGCTTCTACCCACCAGATGCCGCTTTATCCTGGAACCGGCGCAAAGTCCGAGACCGGCGAAGCAGGCACCATTGTCAATGCACCTCTGCGGCCCGGTGACGGAGGCGATGCGTTCCGCGAGGCTGTTGAATCGGTCGTCTTGCCCCGAATAGAAAGTTTTGCGCCAGACATAATCATCATCTCCGCGGGATTTGACGCCCACAGGCGCGACCCCCTTGCCCAGCTCAACCTTGTCGCTGAGGATTTCGCCTGGGTCACCGACGCCTTGATGGAGCTGGCGGCGCGGCGTTGCAACGGCCGAATCGTTTCGCTGCTTGAGGGAGGATATGACCTTGAGGGCCTCTCCCAATCGGTCGCCGCGCACGTCAAAACACTGATGGGCGCCTAACCGGGTGGAAACCCAACCGGCGCCGGATCACGTTAACCTGCGGCAGCGCGTCCGATTCACCTGCTGTTCAACCGGCGCCGACTACAATTTTGCCGGAAAATTGTATTCCACTAGGCTGGTGCTGGTTTGAACAGAAGCGTAGCATCCAGATCAGCAACGCAATATGCGGCGAGCCCTGCGAATTGCACAATCGGCAGTATCGTGGCGGCTTGGATCGAACTTGCATGGACCGAGACACGAGTGGGAACAAACATAAACACCGCGCCTCCATCGCAGCGTCCCGAGATAATCCGGCGGCGACATTTTCGTGTCGTGCGATGCGCCGCCACCTGCTGGCTGGCGATATTTTCCGCCCTCAAATCGGCGGCCGGACTTCATGCAATCGCCGTTGCGATCTTCGCGCTGGCTATTGGCTTGATGGTTTCTGCGCCGCGCGCCAGCGCCGCCGCGGAAAATTGCCGCGACATCACCGAAAAGGGATTGAGCTTCACAGCTTGCAGTTTCCCGGCAGCGGGTAGCGATATCCGACTGTTCCTGGAAGACAAGGACGGCGAAACCTGGGGTTCCTTTTCACGTTTGGCCAGCGCATTGGCAAAACGGGGGAAAACGCTGGTATTTGCGATGAACGCCGGCATGTATCACAGGGACTATCGCCCGGTCGGCCTTTATATCGAGAGTGGCGACCGTAAAAAGAAGATCAACCTTCGACGTGGTCCCGGCAATTTTCACTTGCTGCCAAACGGCGTGTTTTTTGTCGGCCAGCGAGGCGCTGGCGTTTTGGATACGAGGCGGTTCCTGCGTTACCGCGGGAAAATTTCGTACGCCACGCAATCGGGTCCAATGCTCGTAATCCGTGGCCGTATTCACCCAAAGTTTCGGCGCAACAGTGAATCGCTCAAGGTCCGCAACGGCGTTGGCTCATGTGCTGGGGGAATCGTCATATTCGCGATTTCCAATCAGCCGGTGACGTTCCACGCTTTTGCGAGTCTGTTCCGGGACCGGCTCAAGTGCGCGAACGCGCTGTTTCTCGACGGTTCCCTTTCATCGATGTATGCACCCTCCATCAACCGGTCAGATGGCTGGCGGCCGATTGGGCCAATCGTCGGCGTGATCGAAAAACGGCAGCACGCGCGAAGGCGCTAAACCAGTCGCAGATCATTGCAGGAGCGCATTCAACCGGATGGTCGCATCCTCATCGACAACAGCTTCGGGAGCTTCATCTTCCTGGCCTTGCACGTTATCGAGCCTGGCCAACCATTCTTCGACAGCGTAACCGCGCAATCGCTGCTCTGGTGCGATCTGTACCATGGGAGCCAGAACAAACAGGCGCTCATGGGCTCGCGGGTGGGGTATCGTCAGGTACCGGCTGTTGACAGAAAGATCATCGAAACTGACGATGTCGATGTCCAGCGTTCGTGGAGCCCACCGCGCCTGTCTGACCCGGCCCGCAGCGGTTTCAAGCGACTGGCAGAAACCAAGCAACAATTGTGGTGTCATCGCAGTCGACAGTTTCAACACCATGTTCAGGAAATCCGGCTGATCTTTCCTGCCCCAGGGACGGGTCCGCCAAACCGAAGAGTTACGGACATCGGAAACCTGCGGATGGTCCCGCAGGGCATTGATCGCAGCGGCGAACGCCTTGACTACATCGTCGAGATTGCCGCCGACAGACAAAATGGCGGCATGGACCGGCGCATGGTCCCCGCTATCTGCCGCATTATCTTGAATGGCTCGGATCCCTGGTCTTGCGCAGCTCAACACCGACCGCGTTCAGCCTCTCGGGGATGGGCGGATTGACCTTGCGAACTCGTACGAACACGGATTTCATCGCCGGAAATGTTCGTAGCAAGTCGTCTGCCAGGGCCGCGGCAGCAGCCTCTACAAGCTTGTACCGGCGATCGACAAACAGCTTTCGGGTCTCGGCTACAACCTTTCCATAGTCAATCGCGTCACCTAGGTCGTCGCTGCGCGCAGCGTCGGCAATGTCGGCCTCGAACTCCAGATCGATCAGAAAGGATTGGCCAAACTCGCCTTCGTGGGCATGCCAACCGTGAAAGGCATGGATGTCCAATTGCTCGACAATGACTTTTGCAATCAGAGGCTTGTTCTCTTCAGACATCGCCGTTTCCACACTTGCTCGCACCGGTCCGGCCGGCCGGAACCAACTTACCGTAATTACCTGCGGTTATCGCATTCAACACGGCAAGAGCGTCCGCGTGCATTGCCGCATTGTGTACCCGAACTATATCGGCGCCCTGAAGGAGGCCAAATATGTGGCCCGCCACGGAGCCGGCATCACGCTGCGCGCCGGACACCCGGCCCGTAGCATGACCGATGACGCGTTTGCGCGACAGGCCGAGAAGCACAGGCAGACCGAAGTGCCTCTTCAACTCGCCCAATCGCCTGATCATTTCAAGGCTCTGGTCATTGGTCTTGCCGAAACCGATACCCGGATCAATTATGATGCGTTCCTGTGCGACACCAGCGGCAAGCGCAATTTCAACGGATCGCGACAGGAAACCGCGCACGTCTTCGAAAATGTCGATCGATGGATCATCGCGCTCACGGTTATGCATCAACACACAGGATGCGCCCGCATCCGCGGTAACTTTGGCGATGTCGGGATCAAACTGAAATCCCCAAACGTCGTTGACGATGCTGGCTCCAGCCTGGATCGCCTCTGCAGCGGTCCTCGATTTCATCGTATCGATGGAAAGCGGCAGGGAGGTTTGCGCCGCAAGTCCCGCCACAACGGGGAGTATCCGCTGAATTTCCTCATCAGCACTGACCGGTACGTAGCCAGGCCGCGTGGACTCGCCGCCAATATCGAGAATATCGGCCCCCTCAGCGGCCAGTTGCATTGCGTGCTTGATCGCTTTTCCGGCATCCAGATAGTGCCCGCCATCTGAAAACGAGTCCGGCGTCACATTGACGACACCCATGATCAATGGGCGCTTGCCGAGTACAAGCGGAGTGGGTGGCCGTGGCGCAGCCGGGGTTCCAGGCCCTGCATCAATACTTTGCGATGCGCCGGTGACAGCGCCGGTTTCCTGTTGCTTCGGGGTAATATCCTTCGCCCGGGCAGGATCCGGCATAGCTGATTGACCCGAATGCGCCAGGGCTTCGCGGACGCCACGAACCCCTCTGCCCAGCGCATACATGTATTTCTCGAACATCGATCAGGCTTCTGAAAAAGGCCAGCGCGGCGCGTCAGCCCCCACCTGGGCGCGGTGACGCAAGTAAGCGTCAGCCAGGACTATCGCCATCATCGCCTCACCGACCGGAACCGCCCGAATACCGACGCATGGATCATGCCGGCCGGTAGTGCGTATTTCCACTTCCCGTCCGAACCGGTCGACCGACGCACGATGGGTCAAAATCGAAGATGTGGGCTTGACAGCGAAGCGAACGACCACATCCTGACCGGTGGAAATACCGCCAAGTACGCCGCCGGAGTGGTTGGACAAATAATTCGGGAAGCCATCGTTGCTGGCGCGCATCTCATCGGCATTGTCTTCGCCGGAAAGCGCGGCCGCGGCCATGCCCTCGCCAATTTCCACACCTTTAACCGCGTTGATCGACATCATCGCCGAAGCCAGCTCGGCATCCAGCTTGCCATAAATCGGCGAGCCCAGGCCCGGTGGCACACCGTGCGCCGTGACTTCAATCACCGCGCCGCAGGAAGATCCTTTCTTGCGCACCTCGTCAAGGTATTCCGCCCAGACAACGGCGGCTCCCGCATCGGGACAAAAGAACGGGTTGCGCGAAACTTCGCTCCAGTCCCATGCAGACCGGTCGATCTTGTGCGGACCCATCTGAACCAGCGCGCCGCGGATACGCATATTGGAAATCACCTTGCGCGCTACGCCGCCTGCAGCCACGCGCATGGCGGTTTCTCGCGCCGAGGAGCGACCGCCGCCGCGGTAGTCGCGAATGCCGTACTTGGCGTCATAGGTTACATCGGCATGGCCCGGCCGGTACTGGTTGCGAATTTCGCCATAGTCCTTCGAGCGCTGATCGACGTTGTCGATGATGAGACCTATGGGTGTTCCGGTCGTCACCTGCTTGCCATTCGCCTCGTCGACCATAACGCCAGAGACAATACGAACCTGATCCGGCTCCTGCCGCTGGGTGGTAAAACGCGACTGCCCAGGCCGGCGCTGATCCAGCCAGACCTGCAAGTCCGCCTCGGTGAGCTCGATCCGCGGCGGACAGCCGTCGACAACGCATCCAATCATCGGACCGTGGCTTTCACCAAAGGTCGTCATACGGAACATATGGCCAAAACTGTTGTAGGACATGGGTGGCGTGCCGGAAGCTCTTCGTCTGGACGGCTTTTAGACCAGATTGCCGGGCAAGGGAAACCGCCCGTTATTGCCGATTCCAATTGTCAAACGCCGAAAACCTTGCGAATCAGGGTGGCAGAACCCACATATTGAACGAGACAAAAGTGCGGCGCTCAAATTGAGGCCGCATGCACAGGGCTCTTTTCACCAAGGCGCGAAGCCGGCGCGACACAACTGCCCACGCCCGGAACAGCGCCGTACGGCGGCATAATGGCAGCACGCGACCCCTACAAAGTTCTGGGTGTTTCCAAGACGGCTTCCGCGGATGACATCAAAAAAGCATTCCGCAAGCTGGCAATGAAATATCATCCCGATCAGAACAAAAACGATCCCAAGGCTCAGGAAAAGTTTGCTGAGGTCAACCAGGCATATGAAGTGCTCGGCGAGGAAGACACCCGCAAGCAGTTTGACCGCGGCGAAATCGATGCCGAGGGCAAGCCGCGCGGATTTGAAGGCATGCATCCCGGCGCGGGCGGTTTCCGGCCACGCACCGGTCCCGGAGGGGCCCAGCATTTCGAATTCGAGTTCGGGCCCGGCGGTTTTGCAAACCAGGGCGGCGGAACCCGCCGGTCCGGCGGATTTGGCGGCGGCGACTTTTTTTCGGACCTGTTCGGCGGTATGCGCGGAGCACCGCAGCGCGGCGAAGACCTGCAAGCTACTCTCAAGGTCAGTCTCGAGGACGTTGCCAACGGAGACACGAAACGCGTCATCATGCCGACGGGAAAGTCGCTTGACGTCAAAATTCCGAAGACGATTGAGTCAGGCAAGCAAATTCGTTTGAAGGGCCAGGGAAAACCGGGACCGGGCGGCGCGCAGGCCGGGGACGCCATCGTAACCATCACGCTTTCCAGGCACCCGCTGTTCGAAGTCTCGAAACGGGATCTGCGCCTTGATCTTCCTGTGACCCTTTACGAAGCTGTTCTTGGCGGGCCGGTGGAAGTGCCTACCCTTTCCGGGCGGATTGAACTGAACATCCCGCCGAACTCGAGCAGCGGGCGGACGTTGCGGCTGCGCGGCAAGGGACTCCCAAAGACTGGCGGTGGCGCCGGAGACCTCCTGGTCAACCTGAAAATCGTGTTGCCCGAAGACAGTACGCAAGATCTGGCGGACCTGATGAAGACCTGGAAAGCCTCCAAACCCTATGCGCCGCGCAGCAAGATGTAGTATCCGGGCGGACCGATCATCCCTCGAAGCAGCCGGCGAGTTTTGCGCGCAGCACAAGCATCGGCACAATCATGTCATGCACGGGCGTCGGTACACCTGCCTGGCGCGCGAGGTCCTGGGTTATGAGATAGGCGCTGTCGATTTCCATCGCCCTGCCCCGCTCGATATCCTGCAGCATCGATGGCTTGTGTGGCACCTTTACGGGATTTTGCCTCAGCTTTTCAGCATCAAACGGAATTTGCTCAAACCCGTGCGCCCTGGCCAGCGCGTTCGCTTCGCCCTGCAAGGCAATTGACACTTCAAGTGCGTCGGGATCCGCCTGCACCTGCGCAATCGTGCCGCCAGTCAGGGTGGAAGTCGCAAAATTGCCGGCGATCGACATGAATTTTGTCCACATCGGCACGCGGATTTCAGGGGCATGAGAAAATTCCCAATCCCGAATAGCCAGGCCGGCAACGAGCTGTTCAGCGTCGGAAGCCCGTGAAGCCAGCGCGTGGCCGAGAGCGAAGCGGCCATCGCTGCGTGCGTGAACTATTCCCGGTTCGCGGACTTCACCGCCAGCCCAGGCCACCAGGCCCATTGCTCGTTCCTCGCCAATTGCGCCGCGCAAAGCGCCGCCCGGATCCAGCCTGCCCATGTCGAGGGTCTTGCCGTTGGGAGCAAATCCCGCGCCGTAAAACCAGAAAATGCCGTTCACCGAAAAAGCGACCATCGTGTCCGGCCCCAGCAAGGGTGCGATTGTGGCGGCCACCTGGGGCAAGGCGGGCGTCTTGGTGCAAACAATGACGAGATCCTGCGGTCCGATTTCCGCGGGCTGATCTGAAGCCTTGAGATCGAAATTTTCACTGCCTGCGGGGCTTGCCACGGTCAAACCATGGGCCCTGATCGCTTCCAGATGCGGGCCCCTTGCTATCAGGGAGACCTCATGACCGGCGCGCGCGCAGGCCGCCGCCAATATGCCGCCGATTACGCCGGCCCCAAAAATACAAACTCGCATATCTGTAATTCCCGCTACATCCCGTGAACGATTGTTCCCAGATTTAACATCATGTGAAGGCCGAAAGGTATTTTATTCGACAATAACACCGGCAGCCTCCGCCAATCGCTTGCCTAAACCTGCGCTTCACCGTAAACCCCAGATGTTTTGGGGGAATTTGGCGGCGGCTGGGTAGAAATCAGCCCGCAGGGACGGCAAAGACAGCTTGTCCGATTTGGATCGATTGGGCGCCTGGCCCGGATCGCCCCAAGGGATCCCGGAATTTCTGGGCGCGCTCTACACCGGAAACGGCTTTGACTATCGACGGGACGAATATGTCTGACACTGCAACTTCAAACCTGGACAATTCAGCCATTCAAAACGGTATTCTTGCCGGCAAGCGTGGCCTGATCCTAGGGGTCGCCAACAACCGGTCGATCGCGTGGGGCATTGCCAAGGCCTGCTACGCAGCCGGTGCGGAATTGGCGTTCACGTATCAAGGCGATGCGCTCGCCAAGCGGGTTACGCCGCTTGCCGAGGGTTTGGGCGAACGCGCCCATATTGCCGGTCCTTGCGATGTGACAGATTCAGATTCGATCGACGCAGTCTTTGCCGGCTTGAAGGAAAAGTGGAGCTCGCTCGATTTCGTCGTGCATTGTATAGCCTTCTCCGACAAGGACGAGCTGGATGGACGCTATGTCGATACCAGCGAAGGCAATTTCAGCAAGTCGTTACTGATCTCCTGTTATTCCTTCACCGCAATTGCACAGCGTGCCGAAAAAATGATGACCGATGGTGGATCGCTGGTAACGCTCACCTATTACGGCGCAGAAAAATGGATGCCGCATTACAATGTAATGGGTGTTGCGAAGGCTGCGCTTGAAGCAAGCGTGCGCTATCTCGCCGCCGACCTCGGCGAAAAGAACATACGCGTCAACGCGATTTCGGCCGGCCCGATCAAGACGCTGGCTGCCTCAGGCATAGGCGACTTCCGCTATATCCTGAAATGGAACGAGTTGAACTCGCCAATGCGCCGCACGGTTACAATCGACGAAGTCGGTGAAACCGGCGCTTTCCTGTGCTCACCAATGGGACGGGGCATTACCGGGGAAGTGCTGCACGTCGATGCGGGCTATCATATCGTTGGAATGAAGCATCCCGCCGCCCCCGACATCAGCGTCGCCTCAGACTAGGCCCGGAAAAACCGCCCGGCGCAGGCTGAACCCGGCAACTCAGTTCAGATCCCGGCAGGGACGGAGCCGTTCTGGCGGATCAATTGTGATGCACCGGTCCGCGTACCGGCATTCCCAATTTTGGGCCCATGTGGTAATTATCCTCAATCGGTCTCATTAACCTCGAAGGGATCTGCAATGGTAGATGCTGTACCCAAAAGCCCGGTCACGCTAGATGAATATTCCAGGATGGACATGGCCGAGCGGCGGAAAATCTGGGTCGATATTTCCGACATAACCGACGATGAACTCGAAGAGCACATGGTCGAGCAAAAGGCCCGCGAGGCTAAGGTTCCACAGCCTGGCCAGATCGCTCCGGACTTTATCGCCGATGTGCTTGGGCCCAACCGCCAGCGAACCGGCGGGCAAGTGCAATTGTCGCAATTGCGCGGTAAGCCGGTGGCGGTCATTTTCGGCTCCTATACCTGACCGCCGTTCCGTAAAAAGGCCGTGCGCCTTAACGAACTATACGCGAAATACAAGGATCAGGTTCACTTCTACATCGTCTATATCCGCGAGGCCCATCCGCATGATGGCTGGCGGGTTCCCAACAACCTGATCGAAGACATTATTTACGACGAGCCGACCACCGACGAAGAGCGCACCGAAGTTGCCTCTGCCTGTCAACTTGCGCTCGGTCTTGAACTTCCGATGCTCGTCGACCGAATAGACAATGACGTTGAAGAAAAGTACGTCGGGCTGCCAATGCGCATGTTTCTTGTCGATGCCGAAGGTAAAATTGCATTCGCCGGGAAAAAAGGACCATTTGGCTGGGACGATGAAGCATTTGAAGAGACGCTCAAGCAGGTTCTTGCATAAGGCGTTTCAGAACAGTACGAAGGGCCACGGGCATAGCCTGTGGCCCTTTTGATTACGACAGGATGAACAACAGGAGAATTCAGTACGAACGGCGTGGAGCCGCCGCCCCTATGACGGCACGTCACGCCACGTAATTTTACAACTGGAGCAAGCCTACGGCCGTCCCAATGAGCCGCCATCGAATTATCGTCATACGCCACGGCGAAACGGACTGGAATGCAGAAGCCCGATTGCAAGGGCAGAAGGACATTCCGCTCAACCAGACGGGCCTGGAACAATCCCGGCGCGCCGGCCGCAGCCTGGTGAACTTGCTTGGTCCTGCCGGACTGTCCGCCCCCGGCCTGAAATGGTTTTGTTCGCCCTTGAGCCGGACCAGGCAAACGCTCGACCTTGTCAGGCAGACGGCAAATCTGCCGCCCGGGCAATATAAATGCGATGACCGGCTCAAGGAGCTTACATTTGGCCAATGGGAAGGTTTGACCTGGCCAGAGGTGCAGTTGCGGTCACCCAAATCCGCCAACTGGCGGGAAGGAGACAAGTGGAATTTCGTTCCACCTGGCGGCGAAAGCTACAACATGCTCGCCGATCGCGTCCGTCCATGGCTTCAGGAACTCGGCTCCGACGCGATTGTGTCGACCCACGGCGGAGTCGCCCGGGTGCTGTTGGTGGAAACCACCGGCATGGACAGCCAACGCGCTGCCTTGGAGACCATCTGGCAAGGCCGCCTGCTCGTACTTGAGGGCGGCAAGTGGAGCTGGATAGGCTAAAGCATCGTGCCCAATTCACGGACCGCTACGGCCTGTGTCTGATACCAGCCGTTATAAAACATTGATAATATTTCATTTTTGCGCGCTTCGGCGGTCGCTCCCAATAATCCGATCCTAATTCTGCAATGCGATTCATAGTTAAAACCGGGTTCAGAAACCGTTCAGGATTCTTGGAGCTATATGAGCGCCGGTTACGGACAGTACGAGTGTAGTGCGTGTCACCCAAGAGCACTGACAACAAGAGCTCTGCTAAACCGTATGCTCGGACAATGTGTGCACCGGCCAGGCGGGGGCGACCCAATACAAACGTTATTTTCGCAACGACAGTGCGCGCGCCAGCGCACAGCTGACATCGGCGTGTGCCGACTATTCACTCTAAAACAATAACTTAGTACAGGTTTTCAAGATCATGAACGAGTTGAGCCGGAATATTTCGGGCGATGCGATTGCTGAGGCGCGCGTCAAAGGACAACCGCTTGGCGAAGGAATTATGACACCACTCCGGACTACCGGCCGTGCCGTCCTGCGCGGCCCGGCAAGGCCGGATCTCCTCCGCGATGAATTCCTGGATGAAATTTTCGCCGCCAGCGCGAGCGCGCATCCCGACAAGGTCTGCATTGTCGAAGGTGAACGGGAACTTACCTAAGACGAGGTGGATGCGGTGACCACCGCGATTGCCCGCGGCCTGGCGCGTCGCGGCATTGGTCCGGGCGATGTCGTTGGCCTCTGGCTTGGCCGTGGCGTCGATCTGCTCATCGCGCAAATTGCAATAACCAAGACGGGCGCTGCCTGGCTGCCTTTCGATGCCGATGTACCAGCCGAACGGGTCGCGGTCTGCCTTTCGGACGCCAGTGCGAAAATCCTTCTTACCGGCGCAAAGCAGGAGCAAAAAATCTCCGAGCTTGTCGCCGGCGGCCAATCCCTGGCCGTCGAAGCAACGCGGCCGGGTTTGTTGATTGACGAACAAGATGACGCCGACGTCAACGCACGATGCGCTGGAACGAACGCCGGTTCGCCTGCCTACATGATTTACACGTCCGGCTCGACGGGTACGCCCAAGGGTATTGTCGTCACGCAACAAAACATCTGCCACTACTTGCGTGCGGCCAACGAGACTTACAAACTTTCCAGCGACGACGTTGTTTTCCAGGGTGCATCGGTCGCCTTCGACCTCTCAATGGAAGAAATCTGGGTTTCGTACCTGGCCGGCGCAACGCTGTTTGTTGCCACTCCGGAGATTATCGGCGAAGCGGACAAACTTACCGCATTGATGGAAAGCGCCGGTATTACCGTTCTCGACACCGTCCCGACGCTGCTGGCAATGCTGCCACGTGATGTGTCTTCCTTGAAGACAATCATTCTAGGCGGCGAAGCCTGCCCGCCAAGCGTCGCGGACAAGTGGTGCCGGCAGGGGCGCACGATTTACAACAGCTACGGACCGACTGAATCGACCGTTGTTGCAACAATTGCGAAAGTCTTGCCTAACCTCCCGGTCACAATCGGCAAGCCTATCGCCAACTACACCTGTTACGTGGTTGACGATAACCTCGACCTGGCCGGTCCCGGACAAGAAGGGGAGTTGCTGATCGGCGGGCCCGGCATCACCAAAGGCTATCTTCAACGCGCCGAGCTCACCGCAGAGAAATTCATCGCTAATCCTTTCAGCAATGATGGCCATGATCCGGTCCTGTACCGCTCCGGCGACGCCGTGGCGCTTGATGAGAACGGCGACCTTCATTTCCGGGGACGTATTGACGATCAAGTCAAGATCCGGGGTTTCCGGGTGGAACTGGGAGAGATCGAAAGCAAGCTGGCGCAGATGGAAGGCGTCGCGGCGGCCGCCGTCGTAATGCGAAATGACGGCGGCATGGACCAGCTTGCCGCGTTTCTCGTGGCCGATGCCGGCCATGCAATCGACGTTATGCGGTTGCGCAGCGATCTGCGCCAGGCGCTCCCCGCATACATGATCCCGGCACGGTATGAAGCGCTGGAGAGCCTGCCAACACTTCCGTCTGGAAAAATAAACAGGAACCATTTGAAGAGTGTGGAATTGACGGCAGCTCCGGTCGGCACCGAAGTGCAGGAAGAGCCGAAAACCGCGACCGAAGCCAGGTTGCTGGCCGCCGTGCAATCCGTATTGCCGCCGCAGCCGATTTCTTTCGAAGCCGATTTCTTCGCCGACCTTGGTGGGCATTCGCTTCTTGCCGCGAAATTCATTTCTGAAGTTCGCAAATCGCCGGAGCTTGCCGGCATTACCCTGCAGGACGTCTACAAAGCGCCGACCCTGCGCCAGATGGCTTCCATCCTGGATGAACGCAACCGGTTCACGGGTGGCGGCAATGACGGCGGCAATGACCTGTCGTTTGCGCCGCCGTCCTTTGCACGGCGCTTCGCTTGTGGGATTGCACAGGGCATTGCACTGACTTTCATATTCGGCCTTGTCACCATTCAATGGCTGGGGCTGTTCCTGTCGTCGATGTGGCTGCTCGATGCAAACGCCAGTCTGTGGCGTGAGGCCGCCCTGCTGCTCGGCGTTTACGTCGTTATTAATATTGGCGCCAAAGCCCTTATCATTGCCCTCAAATGGCTGGTTATGATGGGCCGGACCAAACCGGGCATCTATCCTCTCTGGGGCGTCTATTACTTCCGCATCTGGTTTGTGCAGCGCCTGGTGCAGGTCACAACAGCGAAATTCCTGCAATGCTCGCCGCTGATCCGCTGGTACATGAAAGCCCTCGGCGCCAAAGTCGGCAAGGATTCGATGCTCGGCGAGTTCGAAGCCGGCGCCATCGACCTTATCGAAATTGGCGACAATGTTTCGACCGGCCTGAAAAACAAGTTCGCCAACGTTGAAGTTATCGGTGACAAGGTCTTCGTCGGTACGATCAAGATTGGCGAGGGAGCCCTTACCGGCAATTGCTCGGTCATCGGCCGCGATGTCGTTATTGGAAAAGATGCGCACATCGACGACCTGACCGCCATTGCGCCTGGCACCATCGTTGGCGATGCCGAAATATGGGACGGCTCGCCAGCCAGGATGACCGGATCGGTCGACCTTGCAAGCCTGCCGCCGATCGCCCAGGCTTCATGGCTGCGGCGGGGCACACACAATGTGATCTATTCGGTCTCCTACATCGTCGTATTGATGCTCGGCCTGTTGCCCATCTTCCCGGCCTTCTACCTGCTTTACCATCTGGATTCCCTGTTCGACGGCAAGGCTGTCCAGGACTACGAAGTGCCGTGGAGCATGTTGCCAGTGCTGACATGGCCGACAGCCCTGGCGCTGGTTGTTGTATCGATGCTGATCATCGTGGCGGTGCGCTGGGCGCTGCTGCCGCGGGTCTCCTCGGGAGTCTACTCGATCCATTCCAATTTTTATTTGCGCAAATGGATCATGGGTTTGGCGACCGAAGTGACCCTGGAAACGCTGTCCTCGCTCTATGCAACGGTTTACATGCGCCACTGGTATCGGGCGATGGGCGCCAAAATCGGCAAGGGGTCCGAGATTTCAACCAACCTGTCCGGCCGCTATGACATCGTCGATATCGGCGCCAACAATTTCATCGGCGACGAGGCGGTTTTCGGCGATGAGGAACTGCATCGTGGCTGGATGACGCTTGAGAAAGTTAAGACCGGCGACCGCGTTTTCTTCGGCAATGATTCGGTTGTGCGCGCCGGTTCGGTAATCGAGGAAGGCGCCCTGATCGGGGTCAAATCGAAACTGCCCGACAGCGGCCACGTGAAACCAGGCGAGACATGGTTCGGTTCGCCGGCAATGGCGATCCCAAATCGTCAAAAGGTGCAAGTCTCCAGCCAATGGACGTATGAGCCTCCGCTATGGTTCAGGGCGTTCCACTACGTGTTTGAAGCGCTACACACGTCGCTGCCGACCGCATTGTTCATCACGATCGCCTATATCACCGCGGACGTAATTTACGCACCGCTGAGCAACGGGCACTATGCAACAGCAATTGCTCTGTTCTTCGCCGCCGGTGTCGTGTCGACAATCGTTGCCGTCTTCTTCTGTGCCGCATGGAAGTGGTTGTTGATGGGCGTATACAAGCCGACCATGCAACCCATGTGGTCGTTCTGGGCAATGCGTACCGAGGCCGTCGCTGTTCTGTACGGCGGGCTTGTCGGCAAAGCCTCCAGCGAGTTCATGCGCGGAACGCCATTTCTACCCTGGGTGCTGCGCCTGTATGGCACCAAGATTGGCAAGGGCGTCTGGATGGACCTTACCGACATCACCGAATTCGACTGCGTCAAGATCGGCGACTACAGCACGCTCAACCTGATGTCCTGTCTGCAAACGCACCTGTATGAAGACCGCATCATGAAGGTCGGGCGCGTTGAGGTTGGCAAGGGTGTCAATGTAGGCTGGGCGGCGACGGTACTCTACGATTCAAAAGTCGGAGACTATGCCCAGATCGCCCCGCTCAGCGTCATCATGAAGGGTGAAGACATTCCCGCGCATACTGCCTGGGCCGGAGCTCCGGCTTCCCCGGCCCGGCCCGTCCTGTTCAAGGAGCCGCTCACGGCGGAAACCGGCCGTGCGCTTGCGGTGGCTGCCGAGTAAGGGCGGCCCGGGCGGGCCGCCGATATAATAGACGATCCTTGCTGGACGTGGACCGTTGCGCCAGTTGATTGACGACCACGACTTTCGCGCCCAAGACTTGCGCGCCCACGTCTTTCGCGCGCAGGGCTGTTCACCAAGTCGAAGAAACCGTGAACGGCTTGGGTACCTAGAGGCCCTTTTTCCAGGGCTGTACCTTGCCGACCTGCCATTCGCCGCCCTTCTCACGGCAGGCACTTCCCTGCAGCTGCAAGGGCGGGTGCGACCCGCCGACCTTGGCAAGGAAGGTGCGGCAAATGCCGTCATCCTTTGCCCAAGCCTGACCAACCGGCACAAAAGAGCCTTTCGCGTGCGATTGCGGGTTTTCCCACGACACCGGAGCGCCGTTCCCCTGCGGATCCATTGCCACGGCCAGCGCGCCCTTGGCGCGGCGCCAGTCCTCGCTGTTCAGCTTGCTGGACAATGGCGAAGTCTTTGGAATGGAACCGGTTACATCGGATTTCGAAAAACTGGCGAAAGATGGCAGCGGAATGGAGGTAGCGCACCCGCCAAGCTGAACCGCAAACAGGAGCGCGACAACAAATGGCCCCAGTGATGTTTTGGCAACATCTGGACCTTTATTGACACGGCTGCTGGCTGTATCACGCTTTAACACGGTATTATTCCATTCACTCAAATTCGCGCACGGGAATTACCTTGGGATTAAAACATTGAAACCGTTAACAAGCAGTGACTTCACACAGGAGAATGAGCCGCTGGGGCTGTTTCAGAACTGGTATGCCGAGGCGGAAAAATCAGAACCGAACGACCCTTCCGCCATGTCCATCGCAACTGTCGATGAAACTGGTCTGCCGGACGTTCGCTTGGTCCTGATGAAGGAATATGACGCAAAGGGTTTTGTATTTTATACCAACTCCCTGAGCGCAAAGGGCAGGCAACTGGCCACTAACATGAAGGCAGCTGCGAATTTTCATTGGAAAAGCCTGCGGCGACAGGTGCGGCTTCGCGGCCCCGTCGAAATCGTTCCAGACGAGATGTCCGACGCGTATTTCGCCTCGCGCGCCCGCGATGCCCGGATCGGCGCCTGGGCAAGCCAACAGTCACAGCCTTTGGAATCCCGTTTCGCGTTCGAAAAGGCGATCGCGGCCCAAGCCCTGCGCTTCAATATCAGCGAAGTACCGCGCCCGCCGCATTGGTTTGGGTACCGGATCATGCCGCTGGAAATCGAATTCTGGCATGACCGGCCCTACCGCCTGCACGACCGGATCGTTTTTCGCCGCGACACGCTTGAAAACGGATGGACGAAAACGAGGCTGTATCCCTGAATATTGGAATTGCGCCGCCTGGCGCGATTGGAGGATTTTGGCCATCGAGGCAATTACACCCGCACACCGGATCGTGCCGATGATTGGCCATCCAATCGGACAAGTCATCACGCCAGAGCCGATGAACCGTTATTTCCTCGCGCGCGGAATAACGGCAGCGATCATACCAGTGGACATCGGGCCGGACACGGCCGGCGCGTTCCTGGCCGCCGTGCGCGGCTGGGAAAATTGTGCCGGCGTCTCGGTGACCATCCCGCACAAGCAGGCAGCATTCGCCAACGCCGATTCGCTCAGCGACCGCGCGCAAAAGGCCGGCGCCGCAAATCTCATTGTCCGCAACCCGGACGGATCGTTGCATGGTGACATGACGGACGGTATCGCCTTCCTCCATGCCCTGCGCGCCAAGGGATTTGAACCGCGCGGAAAGAAATTCTCACTGGTGGGCGCTGGCGGGGCTGGCGCCGCGATCGCCCACGCGCTGGCAGCCGCCGGCGTATCGGCCATCGACATTTTTGAAATCGACGTGACGCGCCGGACAGCCTTGCAAACAGCGCTGGAACAAGATCATCCCGGGCTGTGTATTCGTGTTGCGCCCGAGGGCGAAATGCAACCCGATCTTGTTTTCAACGCAACACCGCTTGGGATGCAGGCGGAGGATTCGCTTCCTTACCCGGTCGATGAACTGCCGCGTCATTGCATTGTTGCGGACGCAGTGACCAAACCGGTCATAACTCCGTTTCTGACAATGGCGCAGAAGCATGGGTGCGTAACCGTGAACGGCATAGAAATGGCGCTAGCGCAACTGCCGATCCAATTGCCGATGTGGGGCTTTGGACCCTATCAGCCTGCGGGAGAAGAACAGTGAAAAGTATCATGCTTGGGCCAGGTCCCCGTTCTGCGCTTGCTTTTGCATGCGCCGCGTTGTTTTTGCCAGCGGCCGGATGCAAGACAGCAGCCCAACCGGCGGCGATCAGCGTGTTTGCCGAAGGCGAAGACAGCTCTAGCGTGCATTACCACATATTTTTTCGCGACAAGCGCGGACGTGTTGTGCGCATCGTCAACGCATGGAACGGCGGCTGCTGCAAGCGGCCCACTGCGGATGAGTTTCGCCGCAAGAAGAACCGATTCCCGCACTTCCGCAGTTTCCGCCTGAAAAGTCGCGCCCGCGACGTACCGGCCGCGATAATTTGCAACACGGTTGCAAGGATTGCGGTTGACCAGCGCAGTCAGCCAAAACCTGCTACGCTCACATTCAAGGCTATCAACGAATACGCACGGGACGCCAAGCCCTTTTCAGGTTGCAGGCAATAGGATTGTGAATGTCCGAAATCGCCAGCGAGGCTTTTAATCTGCAATTGCTGATTGCGGCACTGGCCTGCTTCGGCGGTACATTTCTTCAAGGATATGCCGGATTTGGCGGCGGGTTGATCATCATACCGATGATGACAATCATCTATGCGCCGATTGAAGGGATTGCCGCCGGTACGATCTCCGGATTTCTCGGCCAGTTGTCGATTATTCCCGAGGCTGTCCGCGGCACGGACCGGCGCGAATCCTTGCCGGTTCTAACGGCAGTGGCCATCACTACACCTTTGTGCGCGATGTTGTTCCTGGCCAACAGCGATCCACGAACGATCAAGGTGATCATCGGCGCGTTCGTGATTGCATTCGGCCTGCTGTTGATGGCGGGGATCAATTACCGCGGGCCACGAGGGCCGTTGGCGGGGCTGGCAGTTGGCTCGTCCGTCGGAACCCTGACGGGCTCCATTGGCGCTCCGGCATCACCGATCTACGCGGCGTATTTCCTGTCTTCGAATGCGCCTGTTCGCGTCCAGCGCGCGAACCTTTCGCTGACGACGGTACTGGTCATTGGCATGATCGCGGCCGGACTCGCGATGGCCGGGAAAATTGGCATGGTGGACGTTGTCCGCGGATTTTCACTTACACCCCCCGCTGTCGCCGGCGCATGGTGCGGGGCTGCAATGTTCCGGCGAATGCCCGCAAGCTGGTTCCGGCCGATCGCACTGTGGCTGCTGATATGCGCAGGGCTGGCCGCGATATTCCTGTGAGTCGTCGCACCGAATGGTTCGGGTGGAGCAAGGTCAATCAAGACCCGCGATCTCAAGCGCATCCAGGTGATCCTGCAATATCTGCGGCAATTGCTCCTGCGGCGTGCGCCCGAACCCGCAATAGGCGGCAAGCCCGAAGTCGGGCAGGAATTTTTGCGCAACGGCGATGCGTTGCTTCAAGGTCGCCATATTGTGAATCGCGCCGAGATAAACGCGGGCGCCCCTGGTATCAAGATCGGCAAGTGGCGCGTAGAACCGTTCATTGAGCGTATCCAGCGTGGGCATATGGACCCAGGCGACATCGCGCCTGGCAGCGGCCACGGATCGGTTTGCCAGTTCCACCGCGCGATCGAGACTTGCAGGGGCAAATGCCGGCCAACCGCCGAACGTTCCAAAGCAAAAGTGGAAACCCAATTGCACCGCAGGCGGCAGGTCCTTCGACATGCGCTCGATTGCCGCGATGTGGGTATCGATTTCGGCCTCGCCGGGATGGTCCTTGGCCGTACCGTACACTGCCGAAATTTCCCAGGCGCAATCCCACTGGACGGCCAGGTCTTCGTTGGGGATTTGCCGGACGATGGCGGCAACTTCGGCACTCAGCGCTTCTTCGTATCCGGGCCGGACTTTTTCCAGGTCGCCAGGGACCGGGAAATACAATGGCCGGATCACCGAATTCACCATCGGAATAGCAATCTGGAAGCGCATACCGTGGGGCAGAACGCCCTTGTCGCGTAGCGTCTTGAACACGAAATAGGAGGCAACCGCATCGCGCGCGTATCCCAGGCGGGTGCCGGGATTTCCGAACCGGACCTGCTCCACTCCATCACGAACACGAAAGTTCCAGGCTTCATCACGAGTGCGCGGCAGCAATTGCTCACGGCCGTCTACGGGCGCAGGCCGGCGTAACGTTTCCAGATCAGCATGACCGTTCAAGATCTGGTAGCAAAGCCGGTTGACCCACGAACGGCGTTCGCCGGTTTCACCGTCGGGCACTGCTGGCAGGTGACGCGCCAGCCCGCCACCAAAGGTTCGCATGACCTCTTCGGTATTTGCCAGCGGTACGCTGCCGACGAGTAGAAGATTGTTTCCCATTTGCGTGCACCGGTTAGAAGCTGCCAATTTCAAAACTGCCAACACGAACGGCGCGTTGCTGTGCAACGCGGCGCGAAAGACCTAGCAGGATGGCAATGTAACCTAAGAACTTGAACGCACCCGCACGATCATGTCAACGCCGATGATGTCCATCCCTTCGGGCGCCGGCGGCAATGGCAGGCTGGCAACCTGGTCGGGCGGGATGTCGACCAGTTGCTCTGAATCTTCGAGATAAAAATGATAATGCGGCCCGGTATTGGTATCGTACCAGACGGTCGACGAATACAGGGCGATTTCCCGGAGCAATCCGGCTTCGGAAAACTGGCGCAGGGTGTTGTATACCGTCGCAAGCGACATGTGCGTGCCAGTGCTGCGGCCTTCTTCATACAGCATTTCGGCCGTCACATGGCGGTCGCCACGGGCGAAAAGCAGCCACGCGAGCGTTACGCGTTGGCGAGTCGGCCGCAGGCCGGACTTTTGAAGCCGTTCACGCACCTGGGCAAATGAGCATAGCGGCCCGCGCAACGCACCGCCCGCTTTTCCCATTTCACTCGTCATTTGTCCGGTGGACATCAAAAACCCTCGGTTAGCCGCCCTCTGACGTTCGATTTCTCCAATATAACTGAGTAATACGTCATTTTATAGCACAAAATAGGCTTCTATCGGGAGCCATCCTTGATGGAAGTCAAGAAAAACCCGGGCCCCGGCCATGGCGGGAATTGTTAAATTCAAGCTAACGCCAGGGCTGCCGCGCCGGATCAGCAGTCTGCGCCGACGATGGACGCGATCCAGCGCGTTATCTGCCTCCGGTTACCTCGTCAACCAGAGGCTTGCTGGCGCTCCTCGGCAAACAACTGCAAGGCGTCGCATTCGGCCATCGGCTTGTTGAAATAAAACCCCTGCAACTCGGTGCATCCGGCATCACGCAAGAGGCGCATCTGATCCAGTGTTTCCACCCCTTCGGCGGTCGTGCACAATTCCAGGTGCCGGGCCATTGATAGCACCGAATGCAGGATAACATTGGACTTGTTTGAAACGGTAGACAATTCGTCGATGTACGACTTGTCGATCTTGATCTTGTCGAAGGGAAAGCTGCGAATATAATTCAGCGATGAATATCCGGTTCCGAAGTCATCCATGACAATACGAACTCCGGTGTTACGCAGCGTGTTGAGGGTGCGAATACTGTCCGTGTCGTCGGAAAGCAAAGTCGCCTCGGTTATTTCCAGTTCAAGCCGCGTTGGAGCCAGTCCGGTATCCTTCAGTATGTCATCGATCTTCTGCGCCAGGTTGAGATCCCGGAACTGTATCGGTGAAATATTCACCGATACACGCACATTCTCCGGCCAGCGCACAGCAGCGCGGCACGCTATTTCCAGAACCTGTTCGCCAATGGGAACGATGAGCCCGGTTTCCTCGGCAAGCGGTATGAAGTCATTGGGCGCGATCCTGCCCCGCTCGCCATCGAACCAGCGAACCAGAGCTTCCATGCTCACCACCTCGCCGGAGTTCGCATCGACAATCGGCTGGTAAAACAATTGCAGTTGGTTGTGGCTCACGGCATTGCGCAACCGCATCTCCAGCGCCTTGGATTGCAGCTTCGGGCTGCCGAGTTCCGGCGAGAAGCCGCAATAGGTTGCTTTACCCACGCGCTTGGCTTCATAAAGCGCGATATCCGCCTGGCTGACCAACTCGGCAGACGTATACTCGCCTGGCTGCACAATCGTCACTCCGGCGCTGCAGTTTATCGCAACGCGATGATCCTCGAAGACAATAGGCTCGGCCATATCCTGGATCAGGGCGGAAAGTTTGGCTTTTAGATCGGACTCATTCGAGGCATCGCCAACAATTACCGCGAATTCATCTCCACCAAGCCGGGCAATCGCGGCATCTTCGCCGAAGCGCCCCGCAGCTTATTGGCGAAGACTGCCAACGTCATGTCTCCGGCTGCGTGACCAAAGGTATCATTCACGTTCTTGAAGCCGTCGAGATCGAGCAGGACCAATACTAGCGGCGTGTCACCATTTTCGGCGCTGTTGGCGTTGTGGATTGTTTCGTTGAACCAGGCACGGTTTTTCAATCCGGTCAGCGGGTCATGGCTGGCCATAAACGATACTTTTTGTTCGGCCTCGCGGCGCTCCGTGATATCGTCAAGGACAAGAAGAATTTTCGAGGGTTTGCCGGAAAAGTCGCAAACGACCATGCGTTTTGAGTTCATTATGCGAAAGCCCCCTCCGGGCTTAGGAATGACCTCCTCTTTCTCGAAAACCTCTCCAGCGGCAAGATTCAGCGTTTCCTGATCGCGTTGGTCAATCTTGACTGCTGCATCGGCAGAGAAAAGATCGGAAGCCCGGCGTCCAATGACATCGTTGAGGTGCCAGGCATTCATAGCCAGTGTCGCCCTGTTGACGTATTCGTATCGCAGCGTATTGGCGTTCTTGACAGCTATGGCGCTGGGAACGTTTTGCAAAACGGTCTCCAGAAATCTGTTGGTTTCCCGGGCTTCCTGGTGTTGTTTCAATTCAGCGGTTATATCGCGATGCTGTGCGATCCAGCCATCGGTACTGGTTGTGATGTGTTCGAACTGGATATGCCGGCCATCTTGCAAACGCCACACGTCGGACTGAACTGTTTCACCATCCACTTCCAGCTCAACGCTTATCAGTTCACTGTCAGCAAGGACGGGAAGCCCCTTGGCCCGGCGGATCGCAACCAGTTCCGCTTCAGTCAAACCGCGTTTCAGAATACTCCGGTCAATCCCGTAATAGTCCGAATAAGCCTTGTTCGCATACACAAGCCGTTTCTTGTTGGAGAACAACAGGATTGCTTGCGGCAAATGGTCGAACATAAAATGGAAGCTGTCGAGACGTTTGCGCAAGCGGGTAAGGTGCTCCGCAGTTTGGCTGGCGGAAAGTCCAAACACTACAAAACACAATGTCGCCGTTATGGATGCAACAGCAAGTGAATTGGGAACACTGAATGATTGCGATTGCGCAATGGCTATGCCGCCAAAGACCAGCGAAAACGCACTCATCAAAAGACTGATGCGGCGGAAGCGCCTGCCATTGTCAGAGGAGAAAATCTCCATTTTTCAACCTCCAGTACGGGAAGGTAATTTCAAACAAACTAATCTAGTAACTTTTATTAAGTATCAAAGGTTAAGGCATGGTTCGCATAGCCAAGTTGAGCGTGGATGACCGGTGATACTGGATACAGTTCGCATACATGGTGAACAGCGAGTAATGTTCGGTGCAATTAGCTATTCGCAACGTCGTATTCATTCTCAAGGCGACACGCAAAAGCAGGTAACAGCAGGGTTTTCACTTGGATTTTTCGCTTGGCTCGTGGCTTTGTTAAGGTTAAATTTCTCTGACCAAATTCTATTAGACGGCAGGATTGAATGAACAACGACGCCAAGAAAGCCGTTCTGCGGATGATACCATACGGCCTTTACGTACTCACCGCAGACGACGGAAAGGGCAACATTGCGGCCGCGACCGTCAATTGGGTGACACAGACCGCTTTTGCCCCGCCGCTGGTTATCGTTGGCGTCAAGGCCGATTCGGGCGCGTATTCCGTATTGAAGGACGCCGGTCATTTTGCCCTCAACATGCTTGGCAAGGGACAGCAGGGACTTGCGTTCGCATTTTTCAAGCCGGCGGAAGTAAGCGATGGGAAAATTTCAGGACAGGCGTATCATTCCGGCAAGACCGGAGCACCCATCTTGACCGAACTACCGGGCGCGGTCGAATGCAAGGTCAACAAGATCATCGAGGAAGGCGATCACCACATTGTTGTCGCGGAGGTCGTTGAGGCTCATCAGTCAGGTTCATTCGATGGACGGCCGGACAATGCTGTCCTGGAAATGCGCGATCTTGGCGACAATGTTTTCTACGGCGGCTGACACACGAGCATGGTCAGGCCGATGCACGACACCGAATACGATGTTGTTGTCGCCGGGGGTGGTGCATCCGGCCTGATCGCAGCCGTCGCAGCGGCGCGCAATGGTGCGCGCGTGGCATTGATTGAGCGTGAATCCTGTCTTGGCGGTACAGCGACCAATGCGTACGTCGCCCAATATGTCGGCTTCTTCAATCACAACACCCAGGCTGTCTGGGGGATCCCCTACGAGCTGACTCGGCGTATCATCAGCGCGGGCGGATCGGATGACTTCGGCCATTACACAATGGGCGAAGCAGCGGAAAATCCCCTCACCATTCATCACTTTCCATTCAATCCGGAGATCGTCAAATACGTTGCCGACGAATTGGCCGGCGAAGCTGGCGCGGATGTCCTGCTCCATGCACAAATCTGCGATGTCCTCACCGCAAACGGAGCAGTCGGCGGGGTCGTTGCGGAGACGATTTCCGGCCGCCGGGAGTTTTCCGGCAAGGTCGTTATCGATGCTACCGGCGACGCGATTGTCGCAAGCGCCGCTGGCGTACCGATGTTACAGGACAGCGTCGATAATCCAGCCGCAAGACAACCAATGACGCTGAGTTTTCGCCTGTCGAACGTAGATGTCGCCGCGTTCCGGAGATTGCCGCGCCAACGCAAGCGGGCATTGGCGCTCAAGGGCATTCAGAGCGGCGAATTGTTCTGGGAAAGCATGTCGTTTGTATCGACTCCGGGCGGGCACGACGCAATTTGCCTGATGAGCCGGATTACAGGGCTGGACGCGCTTGACGACGAGGACCTGAGCGATGCCGAACGCATTGGACGCCGGCAGATCCATTCCATCGCGGCCTTCCTGAAACGCGAAGTACCGGGATTTGAAAACGCGATTATCGCCAATATCGCTCCACGGGTCGGCGTCCGCGAGACCCGCCGCATCGAGGGCGAGTATCTGCTGACTGGAGAAGACATACTGCAGCAACGCAGATTTGACGACACCGTCGCGCTGGGGTGTGGTCCCATGGATATTCACGATCCAAACGGCACCGGCATTTCCCTTCACATGCCGCCGGCTCCTTTCGACATTCCCATGCGCACGATGATACCCAGGCATGTGGACGGATTGATCGTCACCGGCCGGGCGATCTGCGCCACTCAGGAGGCCAATGGCGGCGCCCGGCACATGGCGACGGCAATGGCGCTTGGGCAAGCGGCTGGAACGATGGCGGCAATCGCAGCGGCCCGCGAACTGCCCGTGCGGGCAATATCGGCAAGTGCGGTCCGGGATCGCTTGCGCGCGGACGGCGCGGCGCTGTCAACAGGCGATTGCGAGCGCTATGCTGGCTGAACTTCAATATCATGGTTGCCGACAATCTTGAGGTTTTCCGAATGAGTGAGTCCAGAGACTATCCGGCGCGCCCGATCCTTGCCGCCAGCGCAGCCGTTTTCCGCCCCGACGGACGGCTGTTGCTCGGCGCCAGACGCAATCCACCATTTGATAAGGTATTCAGCCTGCCCGGTGGCCTGGTCGAGCCGGGCGAGACCCTGCAGCAGGCAGCTGCCCGGGAGGTTGAGGAAGAAACTGGCGTCAGGGCCGAGATTTTGCGTTTCAACGACTGGCGCGAAGTGATCAACCGGGACGACGATGGCCGCATCAAGCGCCACTACGTTATCGCATCCTTTGCCGCCCGCTGGGTATCCGGCGACGGGGAACCCAGCGAGGAACTCGGCAAGGTGATTTGGGCGGATGCGGGACAGATCCATGCCCTGTCGCTGACCCCTGGCCTGCCGGACATCATCAGGCAGGCTCGCGATTTACTGGGCGTGCCGGAATGAGCACTGCAAGGCTCACTGCAATTGCCTTGGTCGCAGGCGTACTGGCTTTTGCCGTCGCCGTTACGCCTGCATCGGCGCAGGCGAACCGGGCGAAGCCTGCCGTTGCGGACAAAAACAAAGACAAATCGCCAACTGACAAACCGGCTCCGAAATGGGTACCGCCGCCCTATGAAGCGCGTCTGTTGCGGCTGTCCGAACTCATGGGGGCGCTGGCCTTTCTCCAGGACCTTTGCGCATCAACGGAGCGCAGCGAGTGGCGGAATTCGATGCTCGAATTATTGAAATCGGAAGGCAAGAACCCGCAGCAGAAGGCGAGGCTTGCCGGCGCGTTCAACGCCGGTTTCCGCGGGTACGAGCTGAACTATCGCACCTGCACTCCGCATGCGCGGTTGGTTATCTCGCGGTTTCTTCTGGAAGGTGAAAAAATCGCCCGGGACCTGGCCGACAGGTACGGCAGCGGCTAGCTGGAAGAGCAAATCGGCATTTAATCGAATTCACAATCGCCCGCGTTAACCTTCTTTCAACCTAATGGGTGCGGCGGCCGTTTAGAGAGATTAATGTCCCTCCAGCCATGAATACACAAATGATGCCCCTCGATGACGACCATGCCGCCAGCGACCAGCAAAGTGCGGCGTTGACGTATTTTACCGAAGCCTTCGCCGAAGCCATCCATGATGGCATTGAGGGCGACTGTTTCGCACAGGCAGCGGTATGCGCGTCATTCCGGGAACTCGTTGCGCTTTATGGCGAGGAAGCGGTAGCCCGTTACGTGGAAAAAATACCTTCCCGCATACGTGAAGGTGCGTTCACCGTCGCCTCCCGGCACTAGATGTGTTCAACGCGCGATTGACGGCGGGAAAAGCGCGGCAACAGCAATCCCCGCGTCACAAACCTCGCTCCATTCGCTGTGACGTTTAACTGCGCAACCACCTCCGTTTTGCCGCAAAATCCGCTATTCTGGGCCAATGCAAAAATTGGCGTGCACGATTTCCGATTCCGCGGATACAGGACAAACAGCACTGCTAATGGCACAATTGCCGGAGCGGGTTGCGGCCATGCGCGAGCGGATTCAACTGGCCGCGGCCGAGCAGGATCTCGACAAATTGCGATCAGCAATCGAGAGAAACGAGGTAATGCCGCTGTTCGGTGAACCGGGGAATCGTCCGCGGCGGTTTTCCGACGCGATTCAGTTCCTCACTCACCATTATCATGGCCCCAATGGCAGCGAGCTATTCGCCCTGCTGCGCACGATATTGAATGCGCCTAATGCTATCGAAAAGCGCCAGCCGGTTGATATTTACGTGTGGCCCGCGCACGCTGTCGATCCTGCGCTGGCCTCCAGGACACCAACACCCGAGTTGTATCGTTTCGTCTCCTTTAGCGACCTTGCCAAGCGCACAGCGCAGGGAACACCGCTGATGCACAGGATCGAAATTGGAGCGGACGGCACCTGGCACCTGTTCGCGACACGCTGAGAATACCAGCGATTCATTGCCTTACCGATTTCGCCAACAGCGTTTCCAGGAAAAATGGAACCCGATTTTCCGTCCGGCAACGCATCAAGGCAGGAATGTGGGGCCGTTAATCGATTGCTCAATATCGTGAACGGCCCTAGGCTTTCAGCAGCGCTGGAACCACTTTTTCACCGAACAGCATCACGGCGTCGCGCCGGCGCACGCCCAGTCCGCGTCCGAGCGTGCCGAAGAAATGCCCTGCCCCGCAAGTCCGGCATTGATCGATGATCTGTTCAGCAACCTGCGACGGTGTTCCGACAACATATTCGTCGGGATGGATGGTAAAGCCGGATTCCTTCTTGGGCGCATCGAGCGACGCCGAATCCAGCCGTGTTACCCGCGTGTCGCCAGCCATCAATTTGCGCGAAACGTTCTTTGCGATGTCGGCGGCCTCCTGCGCTTCTGCGCTCGTGGCAGCGACGGAAACGTTGCGACGAATGGCAAGATCCCCGGAGCCTGCGCGGTAGCCCAGCGCATCAGCTTCAGCGCGATAGACGTCAAACAACGTGCGTATGCGATCAACAGATTCAAATCCGGTCGAAATCTTGCTTTGCCGACGCGCCGCCTGCCGGGCGGAATTGTCGCTCAACACCGGGGTCCAGACCGGAGGCAACGGCTGCTGCAGCGATCGTGGAACGATGGACAGATTTTCAACGCTCCAGAATTTGCCTTCAAACGAAAAGACAGGTTCGCGCAACGCCAGGTCCAGAAAGCGCAACGCCTCTTCGTAGCGCTCCCGCGCCTCGTCCGGAGCGATGCCGACGCGCGCCAGCTCCTGCGGCACGCCAAGGGCGCAGCCGATTTCAAGCCGCCCACCGGAAATGTGATCGAGCATGAACATTTCCTCAACCACGCGCCAGGGCGGATAAAACGGCAACACGACGCCCATGACACCCAGCCGCAACCGGCTGGTTTCCCGCGCAGCCGCGGCGACAAGCAGATTGGGCGAGGGGCTGTAAGACAGTTGAAAGTGGTGCTCGCTGAAAAAGATGCCTTCAAATCCGAGCGTCTCGGCCTGTTTCCAGATGTCAAAACAATCCGCATAGGTCCTGGCGGTGAAACCGGGCTCCAGAATTTCGGTATCAGATCCGGCCGCATGAACAAATTCGAACACCCACGACTTAATCATTTCACCACCCGCCCAATGCTCGGTTTAAACGTGTGGGGATCTACAGGGCCGCCTGGAAGCGAACCGGCTGTCCCCCGGAAGGGGTAACAATCTCGCCCTCCCACATTACCCGCGCGCCCCGCACGATCGTGCCGACGGGCCAGCCGGTTACCCGCTTGCCGTCATAGGGCGTCCAGCCACTTCGCGACGCCATTTGCGCATCGCGGATGATTTCCGTGCGTTTCATGTCCACGATGGTGAAATCCGCATCATAGCCAACCGCAATCCGGCCCTTGCCGGCTATGCCGAACAATCGCAGCGGCCCGGCGCTGGTCATGTCGACGAACCGGGCAAGGGTCATCCGGCCGGCGTTCACATGATCGAGCATGACGGGCACCAGGGTTTGCACCCCGGGCATGCCGGACGGACTTTGGGGATAGGAATTGGACTTTTCCTCAAGGGTATGCGGGGCGTGATCGGACCCCAGGATATCGGCCACACCGCGCGAGAGGCCGCGCCACAACCCATCACGATGACGCGCCGCGCGAATTGGCGGGTTCATCTGCAAACGTGTGCCAATGACATCGTACAGGCCCGCATCGAGCGTCAGATGCTGCGGCGTTACCTCAACGCTGGCGACATCCTTGTGGGCCGCGAGAAACTCAATCTCTTCGGCGGTCGAGATGTGCAGAATATGAATTGCCGCCTTTTGTGCCCGCGCAATCCTCACCAGCCTTTGCGTGCATTGCAAGGCAGTCGTTTCGTCGCGCCAGATGGGATGCGAATTGGGATCACCCTCAACGCGCTCGCCCTTGCGCTCTTCGAGGCGGTATTCGTCCTCGGAATGAAACGCCGCGCGGCGGCGGGTATTTGCGAGAATTGCGGCAACGCCCGGATCGTCCTCGACAAGGAGAGAACCAGTCGAGGACCCCATAAACACCTTGATACCTGCCGAGCCAGGCAGCCGCTCTAATTCCGGCACATCCTTGGCGTTATCGTGGGTGCCCCCGACCCAGAACGCAAAATCGCAATGCATGCGGTTGGTTCCGCGGGCCACCTTGTCGGCCAATTCCCCGGCGCCGGTCGTCAATGGGTTGGTGTTGGGCATTTCGAATACGGCCGTGACACCACCAAGCACCGCAGCCCGCGACCCTGTTTCCAGATCTTCCTTGTGGGTGAGGCCGGGCTCGCGAAAATGGACCTGGCTGTCAATCACCCCTGGCAGGACGTGCAAACCCTGACAATCGATCCGTTCTCCCGCATCTGACCGTGACAAGTCCCCGATATCGGCAATCATGCCGCCGGTGACGCCGATGTCGCGCACCCCCTCCCCGTCGTGGTTGACCACAACAGCTCCGGCTAGAATCGTGTCAAATGTCCCGGCCATCGAACGCCTCGCAACTTTAAAATCCCAGCTGCGAGCCTTACCTTCCCGAATAGGCTATGACAACAAGGGGCGCCCGTTGGCGCCAGCGACGACCACGAACATGGATCAACGGATATGAAGGCGGCGCTGCTGGACAATCGCGGCATTATCGAGATCAGCGGACCCGACGCGGCGGACTGGTTGCAGGGGCTGATTACCAACGATATTGGCAAAGCCGACGCAAACGAAACCTGTTTCGCGGCACTGTTGTCGCCGCAGGGCAAAATTCTGTTTGATTTCATGATCCACAGACAGTCCGCGGCGGACGGGCCTGTTTACTTCATTGACTGCGCTGCCGATCAATGCCCGGCACTCGCGAAACGGCTGGCGCTGTACCGGATGCGCGCCAAGGTTCAGATCGCCGACAGGCTGCAGCAATTGGCTGTTCTGGCTATTTGGGACACCGACAACCCCGGCGACGAAAACGCCCGGCGCGATTCGCGCCACCCAGCATTGGGCTGGCGACTGGTATGCGAGAAAGAAGCGCTGCCAGAGGCCTTCGCGCAGCTTGAAACATCTTCAGCCTACCATTCGCTTCGCGTCACCTGCGGCGTGCCGGAGGGTGGACGGGATTTTTCGTGGGGCGAGATTTTTCCGCACGATGCCAACATGGACGAACTCGGCGGAATCGACTTCCAGAAAGGCTGCTACATCGGTCAGGAAGTCGTCTCGAGGGTCCAGCACCGCGGGAGCGCACGCAAGCGCTTCCGCAAGGTTGGCTTTGCAGCGGGAACACCCCGGGAAGGCAGTCCAATCGTCGCCGGGGAAACCGAATTGGGCGCCATTGCATCGATAGCCGGCCAGGAAGCACTGGCGTTAATCCGGACCGATCGCGCCACCGCATCCACAGCAGCAGGCGAGCGCCCGTCCGCGGACGGTATTGCGCTGGAAATAAAGCTCGAAAGGTAATTCACTAATATTTTTAGTTATATAAAATATTTGACAATTAGTTTAGATTTTTCTAAATTAGTTTTTTCTAACAATTGTGATCCCATGACCACCAACCCAGGATTGGAAGACAAGGCCGACGAAGTCAGGCGGGTTTTGTCCGGCCTGGCAAACAGCAGGCGGCTGTTGATCCTCTGCCATCTGTTGCGGGAAGGAGAAACGCCCGTTTCCGGCCTGCTGGAAGTCAGTGGCCTGTCGCAATCAGCGCTTTCCCAGCACCTGGCCATGATGCGCATGGAAGGATTGGTGCGCACGCGCAAACAGGGACAAAGCGTGTTCTATTCGATCGGGGATTCGCGCGTTACCGCGCTGATGGCTTCGCTCGAGGCCATTTTCTGCCCGGTTGAGGCCAATTGACGGCAGCGTGAGCGGGTGATTGACACATTCCGCGGCTGCGCTACACCACGCCCATGGCTACTGAAAATCCGCGCAAATCAATCCTTCATGAAGACGGACTACGGCGTTGTCCGTGGCCTGGTGCAGATCCGCTTTACGTCGCATATCACGACGAGGAATGGGGCGTACCCGAATGGGACAGCCGGGCCCTGTTCGAAAAACTGATCCTGGACGGATTTCAGGCCGGCCTTTCCTGGATTGCGATTTTGCGCAAACGCGACGGCTTCCGCAAAGCGTTCGATGGATTTCAGCCCGAGAAGATCGTCCGGTACAAACCGGCCAAGGTCGAGAAACTCATGCAGGATACGGGCATTGTCCGTAACCGCTCCAAGATTGAAAGCACGATCAAGTCTGCCGGTGTGTGGCTGGACATTGAAGCGAAAGAAGGGTTTGCGAATTATCTCTGGAATTTCGTCGATGGCCGGCCCGTGCAGGGAAAGCGCCGCACCATGGGCGATGTACCCACGGAAACCGCGATATCCGTGGCCCTGTCGAAAGACCTCAAGAAGCGCGGCTTCAACTATTGCGGCCCGACGATCGTTTATGCCTTCATGCAAGCTGTCGGGATGGTCAACGATCATTTGCGCGACTGCCACCGGCATCGCGCCTGCGCGGCGCTGGCCCGCAAGCCGCCGGCGGACAAGCCGGGGTCGCATTGAATGGCGGGAAACCCGACAGTTCCGCGGGCGTTCCAGCGCATGCTGTCAGGGCGGCGGCTGGATTTGCTTGACCCGTCACCGCTCGACATCGAAATTGAAGATATTGCACATGGACTGGCCCGGGTAGCGCGCTGGAACGGCCAGACGACCGGCGAACACGTGTTCTCCGTGGCCCAGCATTCGCTGCTCGTGGAACATATCGCGGTGGCGATGGATCCCGGCATCCCGGCACGCTGGCGGATGATGGTGCTACTGCACGATGCCCCGGAATATGTCATTGGTGACATGATTTCGCCCTTCAAGGCGGTGATCGGCGATTCCTACAAGGGCGTGGAAGCGCGCTTGCTGGCGGCAATCCACATGCGCTTTTCGCTCCCGCACACACCGGCAGAGGCTGCAATCCGTCTCACGAAAAAGGCCGACCGCGCAGCAGCGTATGTCGAGGCAACAAGGCTGGCGGGTTTTTCGATATCCGAGGCAGAGCAGTTTTTCGACAGGCCCGATATTGCGATGGGAAATATCGATGCGCTGATCGAACCGATGAACGCGGGAGCAGCGGAGAAACTGTTTTTGTTGCGGTTTAACAAGCTTGAAGCGGAGGCGGCGTTAAACGGCGGATAGTGCTGTACGGGCCGTTGCATTGCGTTATCATGTGGCCATGAACGCCGCCGGACAACGCCAGACTTTGCCCATCGAAATCAACCTGACTGCCGCCATCGTTTCGGTGAGCGACGGCATGCCGGCAATTCTAGTAACCGGCGAGGATCATGGTTCGGCCGGATTGCCGTCCGGCCCTTTCAATCCGCTCCAGCACCGGACGATCGAAATCGGTCTGCGTTCGTGGGTGAAGGAGCAAACCGGTCTGCCCCTCGGCTACGTGGAGCAGCTTTACACGTTCGGTGACCGCGGCCGGCACGCCGAGGCGGAAAGCGAAGAACCGCACGTGGTTTCCGTCGGCTATCTGGCGCTTACCCGCCAGAGCGAAGAGCGACGCTTGCCCGCCAATGCCAGCTTCCAGTCGTGCTACTCGTATTTGCCCTGGGAAGACTGGCGCGACGGAAAACCGGCAATCATCGAAAGCGCCATTATTCCGGCGTTGCAAATCTGGACGGCCCGCGAACCGGCACGGTTGAATGCGCGCGGACTTTCGCGCGCCGATCGCCTACGCATCCTGTTCGGCGCCGGCGATCAAAAATTCGATGATGAAACCGTGCTCGACCGCTATGAGATGCTTTACGAAGCCGGCCTCGTCGAAGAAGCCAAACGCGACGGGCGCGCCAGTCCACTGCTGGCATCGATACCGCCGCTGGGCGCGCCGATGCTACACGACCATCGCCGGATTCTCGCCACCGCACTTGGACGGTTGCGGGCAAAGATAAAATACAGGCCGGTCATATTTGAGCTGATGCCATCATCATTTACGCTCACCGCGCTCCAGCAAATGGCCGAAGCCATTTCCGGCCATCACCTGCACAAGCAGAACTTCCGGCGCTTTGTCGAGAATGCCGCCGTTGTTGAGCCAACCGGCAAAACCGAGCGCGAAACCGGCGGCCGGCCGGCGGCGCTGTTCCAGTTCCGGCGTGAAGTGCTGCAGGAACGCACGGCTCAGGGGTTGCGTGTCGGCGCGCGCGGATAATCGGTCTCGATCCCGCGGTGTCGCTACCGGATGCTGTTGTAGATTTCCTTGGCGAATTCGCGCCCTAGCCGTCGCAGCCTTTCGACATTGACACGTGCATCAAAATCCCGCGCCGTCTTGCGGCGATCCGGCGCCAGGGCGATAGAACCGGCCCGCACCGGCGAGCGCCACAACTTCTCAAGCGGATGGCCAGGCATTGCAACCGAATCCAGGTACGGCGTCCAGCACTCGCGGCTAACAGATTCCGCAACTGCCGCGTCAAGCAGCAATCCCGGCGAGAATGCGGCGTAGTTCTCGTCATACGCCGCTTTCACGGCAGCAGCATGCCCGGGCGCGATCAGGTTGACATTGGCAGCGATCGCGCGGCCGCCCTGTCGCAAAGTCTCGAACCGGACCCCCGGTCGCTTGTTGTTTCGATCAAAGGCGCGAATTACAAATTCCAGCGTGGTCTTCCGGCTGGCCAGCGCCGTGCCCTTTTGTCCTTTCCAGCCACCCAGTTCCAGGTTGAGGAAGTCCTCAAGCGCGCGCGGATCATCATCCCCTCCAGCTTGCGCGCAAATTGACCAGTCGCCCTGCTCGGACAGGCGTGCTTTCCGGCGGCGCAGGTTCTTCGCGAGCGAACGATCCATTTTGGCGGCAGAACCATCGCCGGCAACACCGGGCCGGAAATATTCATCGAACACTAGTATTGGCCGATTGCTCTTTTCACATGCCGCCTGCAACGCGGCGACAGCAGGCCAATCGAGCCGCAGATCGTCGAACACAACGATTGGCCGGGGGTACAACTCACAAATGGCATCGAGCAAGGAGATGGCCGCTGATACCGGATCGCTGGCGTCCAGCAAAGGTGCGCCGCCAACAATATAGGGATGCCGCAACGCCCTTAGCGGCGCGAGCAAGCGGCGATGCGGTGACAACGGCAACATCGCCGCCATGCTCGACTGGCCGCCTTGATCGCGCCGCCAGATCACGAGGGCGTGCCAATCCACACCCGCCAGGGGACCGGCGGCAAGCGGAAGCAGGTAGTCGGGCCCATAGAACGGGTTTGCCTCGACGCAGGAATCGTACAATGCCGACCAGGGACCAACGAGGCTCTCAAGTTCCAGGGCGGATACGAATTGCGCTTTGTAGCCGGTATCGTGACCGGCTGAACGGCGAGCTTGGCTGGTCAATGCGAGGATACTCCGGAAAACGTGTCACGGCCGAGGCCCGTGTAAATTCCTGTCAGCCGGCGGGCCGATCGGACAAAAAGCAGGCTGCGAATTGACCAGGCGCACATCATGGCTGCTGCTGCACCAGCGGGACCAAAAGCAGCGGCAGCGAGGAACGTCAGAAGTACGGCTGCGACAGCAGACACCACCGCAATGCGAACATTCTCGCGCTGGTGGCCAAGGGCAATCAGCAATTCTTCCGCGTGACCGCCTGCGGCACGGGCAACAAGACCCAATCCCAACAGGATCAGGCAGGGAGCGGCAGACTGGAAGTCGCGGCCGAACATTGCCAGCAGCACTGGGCCCGCCAGCACCAGCAGCACAAGCAACGCGCAACTGGCCCAAAACGTGCATCGCGTCGTGCGGCGAACCAGGGCGTACAATTCAGCCGCATCGTTGCGGGCATGGTGCAATGCATAGCCGCGCCCGGCGATCACCGACACCGCGTAAGGCGCAAGGCCGGCAAGCGCGATAATCCGCGCAGCTGCAAAATACGCACCGGTATCAGCAGCTGACGCGAATATTGCGAGCGCAAGAATGTCTGCATAGGCGGCCAGCTGATCGACCAGGAACACAGCAGCCAACGGCGCTGAACCCTTGATCCATTCTGCCGGAAGATGGTCCGGCTTCGCCTTGCGAACCGGTCCTGGTGCGGCGCGCCAAACCAGTAGCGCCTGAAGCAGCGTGGCAATGACGATTGCAACGAATGTCGCGGCCATGGCCGCGCCGGCGTCCGCGTCAGCGTCAGCGCCCTGGGCGGACATCGCGATACCGGTCAGCAATACGGCGATCAAACAGGGACGCAACACGTAGACTGGCGCCAATGCCAGGACCGGGCGTCCGAACGCGCGCGCGATGCCCTCAAGACAATCCTGGAAGGCAAAGAACGGCAGCGCAAGCGCGGCGAACATGAGCGGCGCTGTCATGCCGTCAGGCAGTTCTGCGCCCATGAACAGCAGGGCAGCCCACGCAAATGCCGCCAGCGCACAACCGAACGCAATCGAGAATATGGAACCGAATACAAGGAAGGCCTTTGCGCGCGCCCATTCGGAGCGGGCGGCATAAGCCGTGTAAAACCGGACAACAGATTCCGAAAAGCCGAACGATGCGGCATGCCCGACGACAAGCAGCAATGTCCAGCTGGTGGCCCACAGGCCAAACTCCGATGCACCCAACAAACGGGCCAGCAGAATATGCAGGAGGTAGCCGAGACCGGCGCCGGCTATTCGCACCATGAATGCCATAACCGCGCCGGAGGCGTCGGATTGCGAAAACAGGGCCGACAGCCGATTGGCGAGGGTGGACCCGGGACGAACGCTTACAATGCCGCCAATCTTGACAGTCTCCGCCACGCGAATTCCCCGATCACGCCAGCTACGATCCCAATCGACCGCCAACTGGCTCCGGTCCTTGAATTGCAGCGTTCCAGCCCAGACCCGGCATCCAATTTCCGGAAACGCCCTGGACCCGTTCATCCATTCACTGAAGCGACGACCGGGCCTAACTTTTTGAATTTATGTGTTTCCGAATAGAAAACCGGGATCCACTTTTACTGGAACCGCTATAAGACCACATGCTAGCGGCTAATTCCTACCAATACGTTGCGGTGGGCGGCCGCTATCAGAGCTGACAGAGGCCGAATTGGATTCCGGAGCGGGGAACGGCGATGCACGGCATGCGTGGCGCGGATTTACCGGCGCTCACATTGCCAGTGCGCACATGTGGCTTTTGGCCATGCTGGGCTAGCGGAGCATCATGCCAGGACCGACCCGGCCTCCACATATTCAAGTCCAAGCGCTGCAGCGACCGGTTGGCAGGTGACCTTGCCCTGATGAATGTTAAGGCCGGCGCGCAAATGAATATCGTCCTGCATTGCCAGCTTCCAGCCTTTGCTGGCCAGCGCCAGTGCGAAAGGCAGGGTGGCGTTGTTGAGCGCATAGGTGGACGTCCGCGACACAGCTCCCGGCATGTTGATGACGCAATAATGGACGATGCCCTCTTCCACATAGGTCGGGTTGGAATGGGTGGTTGGACGCGAGGTCTCACAACAACCTCCCTGATCGATGCAAACATCAACGATGACGGCGCCATTGCGCATGCTTCGCACCATCTCGCGGGTGACCAGTTTTGGAGCAGCCGCGCCCGGCACCAACACCGTGCCAATCAACAGGTCGGCGCGGGTGACCAGTTCAGCGATCGCTCCGCGGGTTGAAAACTCGGTGCGCACACCGGTTCCGAACCGGAAGTCCAGGCGGCGCAGCGCTTCAGGATTGCGGTCGATCACCGTCACATTGGCGCCCATGCCCAAAGCGGTCGTGGCCGCGTGAGAACCGGCAACGCCGCCGCCGATAATCACCACGTCACCGGCTCGAACGCCCGGTACACCGCCAAGCAGAACGCCGCGCCCGCCAGCTTCCCGCTCAAGGTAATGGGCGCCCACTTGTGGCGCCAACCGGCCGGCCACTTCCGACATCGGCGTCAACAGCGGCAGGGTTCCGCTCGGCGACGTCACCGTTTCATAGGCGATACAGGTTGCACCTGACGCCATCAGGTCCTCGGTTTGCTGGCGATCGGCGGCAAGATGCAAATAGGTAAAAAGGACCTGTCCGCGGCGCAGCAGTTTTCGCTCACCGGCCAGCGGCTCTTTCACTTTCACGATCAGCTCGCAACGTTCGAAAACCTGCAGGGCGCTGCCGGCGATCTTTGCACCCGCGGCCTCGTATTCGGAATCCAGCAGGCCGCTGCCCTGCCCGGCGCCCGTCTCGACGAGCACCTCGTGACCCGCGTTTTTCAACTCGAACACAGACGACGGAGTCAAACCGACGCGAAATTCGTTGTCCTTGATTTCCCTTGGTACACCGACAAGCATGACAGCCTCCTCCGCTGTTCCTCGGGCATGAGCCGCAATTTGCGGCCAACAATCATATCAAATGGTTTCCCGGGCAATGAACAGCAGAATCGCACGGAATTTGGGCGAACTCCGGCATTTTGCCTGTGTGAAACCGATTCCAAACTTGCACGTTGTGCGTTTTTGCACAAACCTTTGCCTGCACGGCGGCAATTGTCGCGCGCAAAACTGTGTAACGCCTGAGATGGGTTGTCATGAACGATGAATCGTTTCTGATTTTGCTGGCGCTGCTCGCCGTTGCGTGCGTGATCCTTGGACCGATCGGGTTTTTCCTGACGCTGGGCGCACGCACGCGACTGTCCGACGCCGAGCGGAAAATCCTGAGCCTCGAGAGCCGCCTTGCGCAAGCGCGGCTGGACCTGAACGCAAAGGGCAACGAAGCAGGCAGCGCTCCTGGCAGTGATGGAACGCAGGATACGCGTGATGCAACGGATACCGATGAAGCGGCCGATACCGAAAGCAGCGAGGACCGCGAAAGCGAGACCCCGCTTGCACATGCTGCGCGGACCAGCGACGAGACAGCGATGTCAGAAGATGCCGTGCCGGAACAATCGGCCGGGGACGGCTGGCAATGGCCTGGAACCACATCCAGCGATGGCGGCACGCCAGATATCCCAGGTGAACCGGACACGGCAGCGCCGCAAGCGCCGAAACCGGGACTGGAAGAGCGCCTTGGAACCCGCTGGACCGTCTGGATCGGCGGGCTGGCGCTTGCTTTGGGCGCCTTGTTGCTGGTGCGCTACGCCATAGACCAGGGATATTTCGGGCCGGGTACACGGGTCATTTTGGGCCTTGCCCTTGCCGTCGTCCTGATCGGTATGGGCGAGCGCATGCGCCGGAGCGACGCGCGGTAGGAAGAATCGGCTGAAAGCCCAAGTCCCGAAACTGCCGGTGACGACGGTGCAGACCCGGCTGAACCGGAACCTGGCGGCACCACCGGTGTCCAGTATCTCGAATTCAAGCCACCCAGCATTCCTGCGATGTTGACCGCCGCCGGCACGGTTGCCGCGTTCGGATCAATATATGCGGCCCATGCCCTTTATGGCTTCATCGGACCGGCGCTGGCTTTCGTGGCGCTTGGATTGGCAGCCGTCGCGACCATGTTCGCTGCCGCATTGCATGGCCCGATGCTGGCGGGCATCGGCCTGGCGGCGGCGATGGCCGTGCCGCTGCTTGTGAACTCCAACAGCAATTCCGCCTGGCCCGTGGTCATCTATATCGCCGTAGTCGCCGCAGCAGCCTACGGGCTGGCCCGGCTGCGGCAATGGCTCTGGCTTGCAACAGCCGCGGCGGCTGGGGCGGGCGCCTGGGCCATCGCCTTCCTGCTAGCCATCGATACACCGAACGGAACGGTTATTTATCACGCGGCCCTGGTTCACCTTGTTGTCCAGGCGGCAATGGCGCTCGTCATCCTTGCATGGGAGCCCTACCGCGACAGCAGCGATAACGACCGGCCTGAATTCATACCTTCTGTGCTGGCTGCAGGCGTCGCCGCGCTGGCGCTGGTGGTGTTGTCAACGGCCAGCGGCCGGGAGCTTTCCGTGCTCTGGCCCGTGGCATCGGCGATAATAACAGCCTTGCTGGCCTGGTGCGCGGTGACAAGGGCTGCGTCGATCCTGGCTATAGTGGCAGCGGCCATAACCGTCGTGGGAACGCTCCTGGTCTGGCCTTGGGCTACCGATGTTGCCGGTCATGCCGCCCCCTTCGAGTTCACGGCGCGGGGCGTACTGGAAAAACCCCTGTTGCCTGCTTCCTTCCTGACTTTTGCGATCCTTGTAACCGCGCTGACCGCAGCCGCGGCAATGTGGAAGGTCTTTCGTGGCGCTCATCTGAACGTGCTGACGACCAGCATATTTGCAGGAACTGCAGTTCTGCTGCCCCTGCTCGCACTGCTGGCCGTTTACCTCCGCTATGCGGCCGACGGTTACGATATGCTGTTTGCAGCGATCGTACTGGTGCTGGCGCTTGCATTTGCAACCTGCGCCCAGGTGTTCCGGCGCGGCCTGCAGGACAAGCAGCCGCTCGCCTGGGACCTCGGTCAGGGTATTTCGGCAAGCGCCGCCATTGCTGCACTGGTCATCGGATTGACGCTGGCGTTTGACGGCGGAACGCTGACGATTGCGCTGGCGCTCTCGGCCCTTGGCGCAGCTTTCGTCGCTGTGCGCCTCGATATCGCGGCGTTGCGATGGTGCGTCGCCGGGCTGGGCCTGGTGCTTGCGCTGCGCTTTGTCTGGGACCCTGGTATCGCGCCGGACATAAGCCGCACGCCGGTGTTCAACTGGCTGCTCCCCGGATATGGCATCCCGGCCGCGTGCTTTGCCGCCTCCGCCTGGCTCATGCGGCGCACATTCGGCGAGGACAAGCCGGTGCGTATTGCCTAGGCGATGGCAATCCTGTTTTCAGCCGCCTTGATCTATTTCGAGATCCGTCACTACAGCTTCAACGGCGACCTGCTCGCCGGGAAATCCAGCCTGATCGAACAGGGGCTGTTTGCGATTTCCAGCTTCGCATTTGCGATAGTCCTGCTGAAGATGGATGCTGGCGGAAAATCGCCGGTTTTCCGGTACGGTTCGTATCTGTTCGCCGCAGCCTCCGGATTGATTTCGATCGTCACACTCGGCTTCACGCACAATCCATATTTCGACCTGTTCACCGGCAAGGTTCCCGGCGGAACTGTCTTCAACGGTCTGTTGCTGGCGTATCTCCTGCCCGGAATACTGGCCCTACTTCTGGGCCGGCTGGCCGATGGCACCCGGCCCCGGTGGTACGTGATGGGAGCGCGGATCGTTGCGATGGCACTGGTTTTCCTTTACCTGACCCTCCAGGTGCGGTTTGTGTTCCAGGGTCCGGATATCGGTTTCCACCGTTACACCGGACACGGCGAATTCTATACCTATTCCGCTGTCTGGCTTTCGCTCGGCATTGTGCTGCTGGCGTATGGCCTGTGGCGCAAATCCGTGGAAGTGCGCATAGCCTCGGCATTGTTCATTGTGCTCAGCGTCCTCAAGGTATTTTTGCTCGACCTCGCTGGACTTGACGGCATCCTGCGCGCCTTGTCATTTATCGGATTGGGCGGGGTATTGATTGGTATTGGGCTAGTGTATCAGAAATACGTGTTTGCCCGGCCCTCTGCGCCGCCGCAGACCTGAGACAATCTGAAAGGAAGCACGTTGGCCGGCAAAACCACCGAGACCGCAAAGCCTGGCAACATCAAGGAGCTTGCATTCGAGCAAGCGCTTCAGGAACTGGAAGGCATCGTTTCCAGGCTTGAAGGCGGCGAAATCGCCCTGGAAGACTCGATCAAGCTGTACGAGCGCGGAGAAGCATTGAAGAAGCATTGCGAGGGCCTGCTCAAGTCCGCAGAAGCGCGTATCGAAAAAATAACGCTTGGCTCGGATGGAAAACCAGGTGGTACCGCACCGCTCGATGCTGAATAGCCGGTGGAACCGGCCGGCAGCAACCACAACAGATGGATAGCGACCAGTTGAATCCCGGCAATGGGGAAAACCGAACAGTGGGCACGAAGCCAGTCGATCGGGAAGCGGTAAAACGCCTTCCGGTTATCGACATTTCCGCATTTGTTGAAAACGGACCGGAAACCGCACGGGCCGAAACGGCAATGGCGCTGCGCGAAGCCTGCATCAATACCGGGTTCTTTTATATATCCGGGCACGGCATTTCCGTGGGCGAACTGGATCGCTGCGTTGAGCTTTCGCACCGGTTCTTCGAACTGCCGGCGGACATCAAGATGGCCTATTGCGCCAAGTCGATGGCGGAACCTGGATACATCCGCGTCGGCGGCGTCAACCCGGAGAATGCCGACGCCAAAACCACCGACCTCAAGGAACGATTTTCGATGGACCGTGGCGCCGGGCCAGCGGCAGGTTCCGCCGCCGGTGGCGCACACTGGCCATCAGAAACGGTTCTACCGCGATTTTCACAGTTTCTGCTGTCGCATTTGAACAAACGCTATGAACTGACCGGCGCCCTGTGCAGGGCATTCGCCTGCAGCCTGTTCCTGCCGGAAAATTTTTTCGACCGCTATTTCGAGAACACGGCCCACGCCTCGCTACTCAACTATTATCCACTTCTGGACGAAGCTGCACTGGCCAACAACCAGTGGAGTTTTGCGCCGCATACGGATTACGGCGCTTTCACGATTCTTTCCCAAGATGCCACCGGCGGCTTGCAGGTCCGGAATTTCGCCGGAGAATGGATCGAGGTCCCGCCCATTGAAGGAACTTTCGTCATCAATATCGGCGACCTCATGTCCCGTTGGACGAATGACCTTTACACATCGAACCTGCACCGAGCGAGGAATGTCAGCGGCGTCGCCCGGGTCTCGATTCCGTTTTTTGTTACCCCGCATCCCGATGCGATCATCGAGTGCCTGGAGACCTGTACGAACACCGATCAGCCGCCGCGGTATCCGGCTGTCCGCTGCGGCGACTATATCCGGCAACTGGTGGCCCGCTCCAATGCAACCGGCAAGCCGGGAATTTCCGAGCGCACTTCTGAGCGGCTGGATACTTGAGCATACGGCGCCCGCGGCGTCATTGCGCCATTCGCATTGCGTGCCTGTCCATACGCAATCCTCCTATTGGCAATTGTGCGTGGTAGGCTGTATAGTCCGGGCTGGAAACTGGCACTTTGGCCGGTGCGGCTTTAGTGCTATCGCTGAAGCGCAAAGCGCTGATCAATTGCCGGTTACAGTCGGCGCGAGCAATTAGCGCATAGTGTTTCGCCCAATTCTCACGAAACGTGACCGCGGAAACTGCGGACGAGTTGAGGGAACGCAAGAAGTCAAACGAAGGAGGGGATATATGTTCGGAAAGAGGAACCAATCAGGTAAAATCGCGACACTGGCAACGGTAACGCTGGCGATCACGGCAGGCGCTGCTTCTGCGCAGACGCTGGTTGTGGCGAGCGATCGTCAGGGCAGCCTTATGAACCGTGTTGCAACAGCGATTGCCAAGACAATCAGCGACAATTCCAAGGTCCGCGCTGTCGTGCGCCCATTCGCGGGACCGGACGCCTATATGGCATCCTTGAATGCAGGCCGTCTGAAGCTTGCAGTTTTTACCGCCACATCCGCCTATATCGACGTGCGCGGTGAGAACAAGGCCAAGCGCGCCTACAAGAACATCCGGACGTTGCGTTCCGGGCCCAATGTGTTGCGGCTGGGCTTTCTGGTGCCGGCCAAGTCGAACATCAAGACTGTCGCAGACCTGAAGGGCAAGAAGTTTCCATCGGATTTCGGTGGCCATTCGGCGCTGATGAAATCCATCGGAACCGGCCTGTCCACCGGCGGCCTGACCTGGAAGGACGTCATTCAAGTGCCGGTTACAGGCGTTGTGGACGGTGTGAAAAGCCTGCAAGCCGGACGGACGGAAGCTATTTGGGGACCAGTGGGTATGCCGGCAGTGCGGCAGGTTCACGCCAAGATGGGACTGCGTTTCCTGTCTTTCCCCGACACGCCCGAAGCGCTGGCCGGCATGCGCAAAATGATGTTCCCCGGCCTTCAATTGTTCAAATTCAAGAAGCCGATTCCGCCGCTCAGCATCGCAGGTCCGACGAACCTGATCACCTATGACACCTATCTGGTCGCGCACAAGGATCTCGATGCTGCAACCACGCAAAAAATCCTCGATGGATTGTGGAAAGGCGCGGGGCAGCTGACAAAATCCAGCCCGATTCTGCGCGGTTTCCAGAACAAGTCATCGGCAACAACCGTTCCAATGATGCCCTATCACAAGACTGCCGTAAAATATTACAAGGAAAAAGGCATCTGGAGCAAAGCGGTTGAAGCGGGCAATGCAATCGCAACGGGATGGGTAAAATAATACCTGTCTGGCAAGACACGGAATGGGCCGGACGCAAACCGGCCCATCCATAACGATCAGGCCGGCTTGGGCGCCGGCCTTTGATTTGCAATTTACTGGTTCGCTTGAAACTGCAATTTTCGGTAGAGGACCCGCCGAAGTTAAACCAACAAAAACAAGGGTTCGCGCACAAAAAGAAGTGTAATTCAATTTGTCGCCATGGCGAATCGAACCAACGCGTTTCAGAACGGCGCGTCGGGCTGGAGGGGAACTTGAGTGCTGCAGCCGGGGCTGAGGCCCAATCGCAAATTGACGAAGAAAAAATCGAGGAGCTGTCGGGCGCCCGTAAATGGCGGCAGCTCACCGGCGTACCCCTGGTCATCAAAAACTTTCTCCTGACAACGATCACCCTGCTCTGCGCGGCCTGGTCGCTGGAGTTGCAACATTACTTCGGCATCCCGATCTTCAAGGAGCAGTTTCTCGCCTTCATATTCGGCCTGTCCATGGCGGCTATCTTCATGGGCCTCAAGCCCGTCAAATCCGTCGGCAACAATACGATTCCCTGGTACGATTGGCTGATCGCAGCGGTCGCCCTGGCGACGGGTCTGTTCGTTGCGATCGGGTATCGCGAGATGGTGCAAACCATTGGCGATCTGACACCGGCCCGGGTCATCTTTGCATTCGCAGCAGTGCTCATCGTTTTTGAAGCGACTCGCCGGGCGACCGGCTGGACGCTTGTGGCGCTCGGGGCCGTATTCATTGGATATTCGGCGCTCTCGCATCTGGCGCCAGGAATACTGAACGTGCCCAGCACGGACCCGGCGCGCATCGCGACCTATCTGTATCTCGACAACAATGCGCTGCTCGGCATCCCGCTGGACGTAACGACAAGCATAATCGTCGCGTTCATTTTGTTCGGCCGCATGCTGTTTGCCGCAAACGGCGACAAGTTCCTCAATGACTTCGCCCTTTCAGCCATGGGCAAGTATCGCGGCGGACCGGCCAAAGTTGCGGTGCTGGCCTCCTCGCTGTTCGGCACGATATCCGGCAGCGCCGTTTCCAACGTTGTTATGGATGGCCCGATCACGATTCCGATGATGCGCCGCGCGGGCTACAATGGACCAACTGCAGCTGCGATCGAAGCGGTTGCATCCACTGGCGGGCAGATCATGCCGCCTGTCATGGGGATCGTCGCCTTCCTGATGATCGATATTTTGCAGATTTCATACGGTGAAGTCATTCTCGCCGCGATGATTCCGGCGGTACTGTATTACGTCGCGCTCTTCGTTCAGGTTGACCTGGAAGCTGCAAAACAAAAGCTCTACGGCATCGACACATCCCATCTTCCGCCAGCCTCCAACGTCCTTAAACGCGGCTGGGTGTTCATTATCCCGATCTTCCTGCTGGTGTGGACGCTGATTGCCGAACATTGGCAACCGGGCAAATCGGCGATGCTGGCCGTTGGCGCGACGCTGGTTATTTCCTATTTCAGCAAGGAGACGCGGCCCACATTTGATAAACTGTGGATCGGAATTCGCGAGACCGGCCAGACCGTGCTGGAACTGATCATCATCACGGCCCTCGCTGGAATGATCATCGGCTCGATCCAGATATCGACGCTTGGCTTTAACTTCTCGCTGCTGCTCACTCAGATTGCCGGAAACAGCTCCTTGATATTGTTGCTGATGACGGCGTTCATCTGCATCATTCTCGGTATGGGTATGCCGTCTGGCGTCATATATTTGATGCTGGCCCTGCTGATCGGACCGGCGATTGCCCAAGCGGGAATACCGAAACTGTCGGCCCATCTGTTTATCTTCTATTTCGGCATGCTTTCGATGATCACCCCGCCGATCTGCATTGCCGTGTTCGCCGCCTGCGCCGTGGCGGGAACGGACTTCTGGCCAACCGGATGGGCTGCAGTGCGGCTGGGTATCGCAGCATATGTCGTACCCTTCGCGTTCGTCTACCAGCCGGAGCTCGTGTACAATGGATCGTTGGTCGCCATTGCGCTGGTTACGTTGAAGGCCAGTGTCGGCGTGGTCATTCTGGCGGTAGGAATGGCGGGCTACATGTTTCGCCCGTTGGCCGTTGCGCCGCGAATTGCGGTCGCGCTTGCCGGGATCGTGATCCTGGTAATCCCCTACAATCTCGCATACGGCGTCCCGATACTGGGGGCAGCACTCATCATCACGGCTGCAATAGCCTGGATGCAGTGGCGGCGCGCGCAGCAATAATCCGCTGCGCAAAACTCTGCGGCGCCCGTGGGAGGCACAGCTATCCCGGTTCGCGGCGAGTTGGATCGAAATGCCGGTTCAACCCCTGCCAGCAATCGACGTAGGTATCGTCCCGTGTCGAGAGATTGGCGGCATAGGCCGTCAGCCGCTGCGGATAGCGGGTTTCAAACATGAATGCCAGCGTGCCTTCCTGCTTGACCGGTTTCAGTTCCGAATTGCTCGCGTGCTCAAAAGACGTGTCATCCGGTCCATGAGCAAGCATGGCGTTGTGCAGGCTCATGCCTCCGGGAACAAAACCTTCCGGCTTGGCGTCGTAGACGCCGTATACCAGCCCCATGAATTCCGACATGATGTTGCGGTGATACCAAGGCGGACGGAACGTGTTCTCGGCAACCATCCAGCGTTCCGGAAAGATGACAAAATCGACATTTGCCGTGCCGGGCGTCTCCGACGGCGCGGTCAGGACGGTGAAGATTGACGGATCGGGATGATCGAAGGCGATTGAGCCGACCGGAGAGAAGGTCCGCAGGTCGTACTTGTACGGCGCATAGTTTCCGTGCCATGCAACGACGTCCAGCGGCGATTGACCGATTTCGGTGCGGTACAGTTCGCCGCCCCATTTGACCAGCAGTTCGGATTTTTCCTCGCGGTCTTCAAAAGCTGCGACCGGTGTCAGAAAATCGCGTGGATTGGCGAGGCAGTTGGCGCCAATCGGGCCCCTGTCGGGCAAAATAAAGCTGCCGCCATAATTCTCGCAGATATAACCGCGAGCCGGTCCGTTTGGAATCTCCACCTTGAACACCACGCCGCGCGGGATCACGCAGATTTCTCCGGGAGAAATATCAATCATGCCGAGTTCGGTCACGAACCGGATGTCATTCTCCTGCGCGACGACAAGGTACTCGCCGTCGGCATTGAAAAAATACTCGTTCTCCATGTCGCGGGTTATGAACAGCAGATGCGCCGCCATGCCGGTTCGGGTATCGCTATCGCCCGCCGTTGTAATAGTGCGCATGCCCGATACAAATGTCAGAGGTTCATTGGGAATTGGTAGCGGTCCCCAGCGAAGCTGTCCTATGGGCAATTCGCTTTCATAGCGGGCATCGGGCGCGCTGCGCATAAATTGCTTGTCAACTTTGGCGAAACGGCCGTTGTGCTTCACCGACGGCCGGACCCGGTACAACCACGAGCGCTGGTTGCTCGACTGCGGGGCGGTAAACGCGGTCCCTGACAATTGCTCTGCATACAGCCCGTAATTGACCTTTTGCGGGGAATTGCGCCCTGCAGGGAGCGCGCCAGGCAAAGCCTCGGTCTCAAAAGAATTGGCGAAACCGGACATGTAACGGGCGTTCATGGTCATCTCCCGGATATGTGATTGGCGAACACGTTACCGCAAAGTCACCAGAAGCACTCCGCGGGCCTTGCCAAAAACAGTTACATATGAAACTATTTTTGGCAAGAGGACGTCATGGTCAATAGTCACGCATTACGCCCATCAGATGGCGCGACGCTGCAGCTCGATACGTTCCTGCCCTACCGGCTGAACGTGGTTACGCAAGCCGTATCGCAAGCGCTGGCGCGATTGTATTCAGAAGAATTCGGCATCAGCGTGCCGGAATGGCGCATTCTGGCCGCCTTGGGGGAAGCGCAACGTGCAGGCGGGCCTGATTGGCCAGGCATGACCGCGCGCGATCTGGCGCGTCATGGAAGCATGGGAAAGGTAATGGTTTCGCGAGCCGCAGCGGCGCTGGTGCAACGCAAAATTTTGGTCCGGAAGGCCAATGCCGCCGATCGCCGCGAAAGTTTTCTTCACCTCAGCCGCAAGGGCGCCGGGATTTACATGGCCATCGTGCCGCGCGCCCACGCCTTCCAGGAGCAACTGGCGCGCGGGATCTCGGCTAGCGATGCCCAGGCATTCGACCGCGTCGTGCGGCACTTGATGAAGGCCGCCGGCAGCGCTGAAGCTGCCCTGCTTGAAGACGCGTGAGCGGGAACCTACATGCGATGGCCGACGCCTTCGCCCGAAGCGCGAGCGTATTTGGAGAAAGCAATGACACGCCCATCACATCCTGATCCGTCGCACACCAGCGCCGTGGCACAAGCAGCTGCCGAACATGTCCTCATTCCACGGGTTACGGATATAGGCGGGATCAAGGTTCGGCGCTCCCTCCCCGCCAAGCAACGGCAGATGGTCGGACCGTTCATCTTCTTCGACGAATTCGGACCGGGTGAATTCCTGACCGGCAAAGGACTTGATGTTCGCCCCCATCCGCACATCGGCCTGTCTACCGTAACCTATCTGTTCGAAGGTGCGATCATGCACCGGGACTCGCTTGGCGTCGAGCAGTTGATCAAACCAGGCGAGTTGAACCTGATGAAGTCCGGCAAGGCCATCGTGCATTCCGAGCGCACACCGCCAAGGGAGCGCGAGGCCGGGGCCAAACTGTTCGGCATCCAGACCTGGATGACGCTGCCGAAGGATCAGGAACAATCCGATCCGGAATTCATGCATCATGGTGCAGACGATTTGCCGGTCCTTGAGGCTGATGGCAAGCGCATCAAGGTGGTGATCGGGGAGTTGTACGGTATGCGCTCCGCCGCGAAACCGCCGACGGAAACGTTCTTCGCTGCCGCGCATCTGGAAGCCGGCGCGTCCCTGCCCCTCGATACAGATTACGAGGAGCGCGCGATATACATTTCCTCCGGTCCCGTGGAAATCGACGGCATTTCCTATGACGGCGGACAACTCGTCGTATTGCGACCCGGTATCGCCGTTACGATCAAAGCGGAACGCGATGCACAGCTATTGCTGCTCGGTGGTGCGCCGATGGACGGGCCGCGTTATGTCTGGTGGAATTTCGTTTCATCGGACAAGGACGCGGTCATGCAGGCGGCGGAGGATTGGGAAAACCGGCGCATGCCGGTCATTCCCGGCGACGCCGAAGAACGCATCCCGCTCGACGGCGCGCGACCGAAATTCCGCTAACCCCGGAACGACCTGAATTTTCACGCCGGGTTCTTGCTGACGTCCCATTCGATATGCAGCTTCTGCACGCCGCGGAAGGTGAGCGTCGGGATGTAGTTGAATTGCTGCCCATCTGTCAGGCGCATGTGCGGCAGGCGGCGGGTCAATTCCTCGAAGATGACTTTCATCTCGAGACGCGCGAGCGGCGCTCCCATGCAAAAATGCGCACCGTGGCCGAATGCAAGGTTGCGCTTGGCGTTGCGGCGCGTGGCGTCGAACTTGCCGCCACC
>CAZTMN010000011.1:0-58843 GCA_964615275.1 uncultured Beijerinckia sp.
GGCGCCGCACAATGCGCTCGCGGCTTGACCGGCTCAATTCGGTGCGCGTAGTCTGAACTCAATTGTCCTGACCGTCACAGGTCCGGAATGAATGATTACTGGGAGGTCGTCATGAACAAGCATGTATTTCTGGGTCTGGGCGCCCTGGCGCTGGCGTTCGGCAGCACTGCAGCCATCGCCGCTGACAAGAAAGTCAATTTCCGCCTCAGCTACTGGGTCCCGCCGAAACACAAGTTGACGCCGGGGTACAAGGAATGGGGCGATTACGTGAAAAAGGCCACCGGCGGCACGGTCACGTTCACGCTATTTCCGTCAAGCCAACTCGGATCCGGGCGCGACCATTACGACATGGTCAAGCGCGGTATCGCCGACATCGGCCTGATCAACCCCGGATACACGCCAGGGCGCTTCCCCGTTCATGGCACAATCGACTTGCCGTTCATGGTCAGCGATGGCCTGAAGGGCGCCAAGGCGATGACGCGGTTTTATCTGAAATACGCCCAGAAAGAGATGCCGGACGTCAAGGTCTGCCATGTGTTTTCACATGAGCCAGGCACGTTCCACACCAAGAAAAAGGTCACCGTTCCGGCAGATGTGAAGGGCATGAAAATCCGCACGGCCAATGCGACAATCGCTGCTTATGTCACTTCGATGGGCGGCAATTCGGTGCAAGTGCCGATCATGGAAGCTTTCGAGACGCTCAAGCGCGGGATCACCGATGGCATCACTGTCCCGTGGGGCGGAAACATAACTTTCAGTTTCGGCAAGGTGGTCAAGCACCATCTTGACGCCAACCTGTATGTGTCCGCCTTCGTACACACGATCAACCTGAAAAAATACAACAGCCTTTCGGCAGCGCAAAAGAAGGTGATCGATTCCACCTGCACCCCGGACTGGGCAGCAAAAGTCTATCGCCACTGGCATGCCCAGGAAATTGCCCTCAAAAAGCGGGTTATGGCCGACAAGGGCCACAAGATCCACAAGATCGGAGCGAAGGAAATCGCCGCGTGGCGCAAAGCCGCGGAGCCGGTTTACAAGCTTTGGGCAGCAGCGGTGAAAAAGAAGGGCTACGATCCGGACAAGGTGCTCAACGATTTCAAGTCGGAATTGAAGAAAGAAGGCGCGTTGGCGGATTAGCAGCGCGAAATTCGTTGAGACAGGGAATTGGGTGCCCGCACAAGGCGAATTTGCCAAATGCGGGTGACCTGTTATCGTGGGCCTATCGGGGAATTATCGCCCTGGTCAATGACAACGTTCGAGGAAGGATCGGCATGAAAAAACACCTGTTTTTGGCCGCCGGCGCGTTCGCCCTTGCTTTTGGAAGCACCGTGGCCATCGCCGCCGACAAAAAGGTCAATTTCCGTCTCAGCTATTGGGTTCCACCCAAACACAAGCTGACGCCCGGCTACAAGGAGTGGGGCGATTACGTCAAGAAGAATACCGGCGGGACCGTTACGTTCACTTTGTTCCCGTCCAGCCAGCTCGGCTCCGGCCGCGACCATTATGACATGGTCAAGCGCGGCATCGCCGACATCGGCCTGATCAACCCGGGCTACACGCCGGGCCGCTTCCCGGTGCATGGCGCGATCGATCTGCCGTTCACGGTCTCCGATGGCTTGCGCGGCGCTAAGTCGATGACGCGGTTTTACCTGAAATACGCCAAGAAAGAGATGCCGGACGTGAAGGTCTGCCACGTGTTCTCCCATGAACCTGGCACGTTCCATGCGGTGAAGAAGATTACCGTTCCGGCAGACGTAAAGGGCATGAAGATCCGCACCGCCAATGCGACTATCGCGGCCTATGTCACTTCCATGGGCGGCAACTCGGTCCAGGTGCCAATCATGGAAGCGTTCGAAACGCTGAAGCGCGGCATCACCGAAGGCATTACGGTGCCATGGGGATCGATGATCACGTTCAGCTTCGGCAAAGTCGTGAAGCACCACATGAACGCCAACCTGTATGTTGCGTCATTCGTGCACACGATCAACCTGAAGAAGTACAACAGCCTGTCCGCCGCGCAGAAAAAAGTGATCGATTCCACCTGCACACCGGAATGGGCCGCCAAGATCTACCGCCACTGGTACGCACAGGAAACCGGTCTGCGGAAGAAGGTTGAGGCTGACAAGAAGCACAAGGTCTACAAGATCGGCGCCAAGGAAATCGCGCTCTGGCGCAAGGCCGCAGAACCGGTGACGAAGCAGTGGGCTGAAGCTGTCAAGAAGCGTGGCTTCGACCCGGCCAAGGTTCTGGCCGACTTGCATGCCGAACTGAAAAAGGACAATGCGCTGGTCGAATAGTCAGCGTTGAAAAACATCGCGCTCGCATCAGGATATCACGCCGGATGCGGGCGTTTTCATGACATGTCCAGCGTCCAGGGTCGCCGAACACGGAATTTCAGTTGTGCCCGTCACGAATGAATCTATCATGACCGCACGCGTGAAGGACACGTTGTCGGCGGCAGGCATGGAACAACCTTTGGCACGGCGAACTACTTGGAAGGGGGGATCCGGCATGGAGCGGATCACAACGTCGATTGAGCGCATTGCCGGATATTTTATCGGCACTCTTGCGGTTATCACGTTCACAGCAGCCGTTTTACGCTACACGGTCAATGTGCACATTCCCGACGGGTTTATCGTGGCGCAGACGCTGCAGGGGATCGCCATATGCTGGGGGTTCGGCACTGCGATCTATGCTGACCGGCATATTACCGTGGATATTCTTTATGCTACGGCCGGTTCGAAATTCCAGCGCGTCTGCGACATCACAGCTATCCTTTTGAACCTCGCCTTCATGCTGATCTTCGCCTATGCGATGGTTTTCAAGGTCTTCGATATTCGCGCCGCAGGCGAGATATCCGACGACCTGCGCCTGCCGCTGTGGATCGGTTACAGCCTTGCAGCCGTCGGCATTGTCGCCGCACTTGTGATGAGCGTCATTCGCACCTGGCAAATCCTGTTCCGCCCGGAAAACGCCGTCCGTTCGGAAGGGGGGCACTGACATGGAGAACGCCACCTTCATTGCCTCTATCGGGTGCCTCGCCGTTCTGATCCTCATGCTGATGCGCGTGCCGATCGCCATTTGCCTTGGCGCCGTATCCATCATCGGCTCGGCATGGATGATCGGATGGGAACCGGCCATCGCACTGCTCATCGACAAACCGATCCGCACAGTTACCAACTTCGAGTTTTCTGTTATCCCGATGTTCATCCTCATGGGTACGCTGGTCAGCGTATCAGGGATGAGCCGTGAACTTTTCCGCGCGGCGCATGCCTGGGTCGGCCACCTGCCCGGCGGCCTGGCCATTTCGACCGTCATTGCCTGCGGCGGTTTTGCCGCGATCAACGGTTCGTCGCTCGCGTCAGCGGCAACCATGACCCAGGTTGCCCTGCCGGAGATGCGGCGCATTGGCTATAATCCAGGCTTTGCATCCGGCGTTATTGCGGCCGGCGGTACGATCGGCATCATGATCCCGCCATCGGTGATGTTCATCCTTTATGCGATCATCACAGAATCGGATATCGCCTCGCTGTTCGTTGCGGGCATCCTGCCCGGCCTGCTGGCCATCACCCTTTACTGCATTACCGTTCAAATCGTGTTCTGGTTTGTTCCGCATTGGATGCCGCGGGCGCAAAAGGCGAGCTGGCACGAACGGCTGGACAGTCTGAAAGACATTTGGGCGGTATTCCTTCTCCTGTTTGCCGTACTCGGCGCAATTTACGGTGGTCTCACCACGATCACGGAAGCCGCCGGCTTCGGTGTTATTGGCGCCCTGTTCATCGGCGTTGCCCGCGGCCGCCTGTCCTGGAAGCAGATTGTCGATGCGCTGATTGAATCTTTGCGTACGTCCGCGGCGCTGTTCTTCATCCTTATTGGCGCGTTCTTGTTTCAATCGTTTCTTGCATACACACAAACACCGCAGGCAATCGGTGAGTTCCTGACGCAGCTCAATATCGGCCCGATGGGCGTGATCCTGCTGATCGTTGTGTTCTACATCATCGCCGGCATGTTCGTGGACGGTATCGCCGTTGTTCTGCTGACAGTTCCGATATTCCACGCGGTCGTCTCCGGTGACCCCGCAATGGGTGGCCTGGGAATGAGCGAAATCTGGTTCGGCGTGATCGTGGTCACGACCGTCGAGATAGGATTGATCTCGCCACCTATCGGCATGATCTGCTTCGTGATGAACAAGATGGTGCCGGATATTGGCCTGTCCAACATCTTCAAGGGCGTAACGCCGTTCATCGGTGCGGATATTGTGCGGCTGAGTCTGCTGTTGTGGTTCCCGTGGATTTCGCTGGTGCTGGTGGAAACGATGGGCCATTGACGGCGCGGATGCGCATGGCGCTGGGCCGCCTGGCCGCCGGACGGGAACTACCGGCCGGCGGCTTTTGGGAAGACTTTGCATCACTAATCGATTATCTATTTTCGTTTAGAAAGCTTGATTCGCGAGTCCCTTGCAGGATTGCCTGCGGGTGCTACTGACTGGCGATTCCGGACTGTTATTTCCCCCACCGGAAACGAAGAGCGGCCGGGGACCCGGAACAGGATGTACGCATGCGGGTATTGGCCGCATTTCTCGTAAATACGCTGTTCAATTTTGTCATTGGGCTGCTTGTCGCGAAATTCTTGGGGCCCAATCAATTCGGTCGCTTCGCCTTGGCTGCCGCCGTCGGGATCATGATCCAGACGGTCACATTTGAATGGATCCGGCTGTCGGCGGTGCGATTCTATTCAGAGCGTGTTCGCAATATCAAACCGGAATTGCGCGCCACGCTCGATATTGCGTTTGCCGTGATTAGCGTGGTGCTCGCCGTAGCTGCCATCATCTATGTACTGAGCGGCATCAAGCTTTCATTGTCGACCGCGCTGATTTTGCTGGCCATCGGCGCTGCCATCGCCAATGGCCTGTTCGACTATCACACCGCGCTTGTCCGAGCGCGGTTCCACGACAAGCTCTACATATCCCTGGTAGTCAGCAAGAACCTGCTGGCGCTTCTGCTGACAACCGGCGGCGCATTTGTCTATGGCTCGGCTGCCATGACGCTCGCCGGCGCGTGTATTGCGATGGCAAGCTCGGTATTTCTGGCAAGGCACGCCCTCAGTGACGCAATGGCAAAACCGCGTGAAGCGCGGCTCGATCTGGCGCGCACCTTCGCCGGCTATGCGCTGCCCATTGTTACCGCCAATGCGCTTTATCTTGCAATTCCGCTTGTCAATCGCGCCCTGGTTACGACTTTTCATGGATTTGCCGAGACCGGACAGTTTTCGCTCGCGTTCGACATTGGCACGCGGCTGATCGCCGCTGTGGGATCTGCGCTCGATGTGTTGCTTTTTCAATTGGCGGTCCGTGCCGATGAATTGCACGGCCGCGACAGCGCAAACAAGCAAGTCGCACGGAACATGGACATATTGGTTGCAATCCTGCTGCCAGCGACGATCGGGCTGTGGCTGATCTTGCCCAGTGTCGAATCCCTGATCGTGCCAGCAGAATTCCGGGGGCCATTTGCACATTATCTGACACTGCTGCTGCCCGGCATGTTGGCATTTGGCCTGATGAATTACGCAATCAACCCCGTCTTCCAGATTCGCAAGCAAACCTTGCCGCTGATCGCCGCCGCCATTGCGACCTGCCTTGCCAACCTGATACTGATTGTCATCCTGCCCGCCAGCGAAGATGCTTCAAGCCTTGCAATCGCCCAGGCTGGCGCGTTCGGCATCGGATTGGCGGTATTGATCGGCTTTGCCGCCCGCAGCGGGGCGTGCTGGCCAACGCTTCGCAGCATTCTGGCGACTGTCGCCGTGGCCGGCGCGATGACGCTTATATTGTACCCCATGCGCGGCTGGCAGCCTGGCCCTGTTACGCTCGCTATTCAAACAATGACCGGCATACTGGTCGTCGGATTTGGCGTGATTTTGCTTGATCTTGCGGGATTGCGCACTGCAATCCTGGCTTTCCTGCGCAACGGCAAGACTGCTGGCGCGCAACGCATTTCTGCGAACTGAACCAAAGCCAGAAGCGGCGAGATCGCATTGTGGTAACTTCCTGTTCACTATTGCCGGCAGTACATTTTTAACCATAACAATTTGTAAATTAACTATTTATATTTATATTATAATTTTTGGCTAACCATCAACTCTGTTACGCCTGTCATATTTTCCAGATTCAACTACACTCATTGGTGGAGATTCCGCCTGTGAGGGCATTTTGAAATTGCGACAGCGCTGGTTCGCGCGTGGCAGTATCATCCTTTTTAAGGCGATTCCCGTCTGAAGCGGTTCCTGGCGTGCGATCGCGCCTGCATGGAACATTGAACCTCACCGGAATTTCCGTTCCGGAGCAGGGAGCAGTTTGATGCGTACGAGTATATTGATTTCACTGGCTGCGATTTCTGCAGTCGCCATTTCGGGGACCGGCCCTGGAGCTTTTGCCCGCGATCCACTGGTTATTCAGGGGATCGGACCGGAGACCTCCGCGGGTATTGCGTATCGGGCCCGGCGCACCAGAGTTGGGTACAGAAACGCACAACCTCGACCACGGGTCGTCGCCAGCAACAGTACACGCGGGCAGTATGGCGGAGGGTTCATCGAATTCCTGATTACCGGCAATTCCAGCCCTTCCGTCGCCCGGACCCCGACAGTGGAACGGCGAATTTATCGACGTCCGGTTGCAATTCCAATTCAACGGCCGCGCTACCAACGGCAAGCCTATGCGCAGCCCGTACCCGCATTCCGGCGGAACTTGCCGCGAAGGGTCCATCCAAAGTACGCGCGGCAGGAAGTGAGTTATTCCACGCGACACAAACGCGGCACGATAGTTGTCGATACGCCAAACCGCTTTCTGTATCTCGTCCTTGGCAATGGCCGCGCGCTGCGATATGGCATCGGAGTCGGGCGGCCAGGTTTCGAATGGTCGGGTGTAAAACGAATCACACGCAAGGCCGAATGGCCGCACTGGCGCCCGCCAGCCCAGATGCGCAAGCGGCGCCCCGATTTGCCGGCGTTCATGCCGGGTGGCCCAAGTAATCCTCTTGGCGCCCGCGCACTGTACCTGGGATCGTCACTGTATCGCATTCACGGAACCAATGAGCCAAACACGATTGGCACGAACGTTTCGTCCGGTTGCATACGCTTGCTGAACAAGGACGTGGTGGATCTCTACCGCCGGGTGCGAGTCGGCGCGAAAGTCGTCGTAATCTAGAACATTTGATGGCCCGGCGAGGGAAATTACAACGGGGAAAGAAATACAACGGCGGTGGCGATCAACCCGGGAGCATTTTATTCCGTTCCGGCTCTGAACAGTTGAAACGCACGGGGAGCAACCAGACAGGAAAGCCGTTCCGCGCATTTTGCGGAACGGCCTCTTTATTGGCAATTACCTGAGGTAGTCGCGGCCCGCGGGGCTTGGCCTACCAGTCGCCGCCGTCGCCCCAATCACCGCCATCGTCGCCCCAATCTCCAGCGTTATCGTCGTCCCAGTCATCGCCGGAATTTTCATTCCAGTCATCTCCGCTGTTGTCGTCCTTCCAATCATCTCCGGGGGATGAATTGTCGCTGTTGCTCTTGGAATCCGAAGAGCCTTTGGAATCCGAAGAGTCCTTGCTCTCCGATGCCTTGGCGCCGCCGATACCAAGCGGATTGTTGTTGCCGGAAAACAGGCCTCCGACAGCGTTGGCAAGCAGCATCCCGCCTGCAACGCCAGCCGCCGCTCCAAGCGCGCCCTTCAGGAAGGTATTGCCACCAGATCCGGGCGGTTGTCCGTTCGGCGTGGCAGACTGATGGGTCCAGGGACCGGGGTGTCGGCCGCCCGGCGGCGGGGGAACGCTAATTCCGGACGGGGGCCGGCTGGCTGGAACCGAGGCTGCACCGCCGCGAAACGGACGCTGGTTCCGCACGCCATCGTCACGGCCGCCATCACGTGAGGCTTCCGAGCTATCGTCGCCAAACAGGGATTTGCCGATGCCGCCGAGGAAACTGGAACCACCGGATTGTTCGGCCCTCTCCGCGCGGTCCTGCAAATCCTGAACACTGGCCTCCAGCTCCTCAATCTTGGATACGGCTGCCTTCAGGGCCTCTTCCTGGACGATAACGGCCTGGGAAAGGACATATCCTGCATGGGGCATTTCTTTCATCGATTTGGAGATAAATTCCTCCGCCTCCTTGTCTGCGTCTACCGGTGCACCGGTTTTTATACGCTCGAACAAACCCTCAAGGAGTTCGCGTTCTTCGGGTGTCATCTGGTTCTCCATCTGGAAACGGGTATTCCCGCCGGAACGTTATGGTGACTGCAATTTGTCAAAAAAAGGCCGAAGCGCAGTGATTTTTCGCACCTGCGAAACATCCTGCGCCTTGGCATCATTTATGGAATTGATCCGGGTACGTCAGCGTCCCGTTGCGGCCAGCCAAAACGCCCGGTGCAAACTCCAGCACACCCATCGCCTCTGAGGGGTATGGCGTGGCAAAACGGGCGGCAACGGCGTTTGAAAAGCCGAGCTGACCATAATAGTTCATGTCACCCAAAACGAAAATCGCGTCCGTACCGCGGGACCGAACATCCGCTGATCCGGCAAGGATGATCCGGCGTGCAATGCCCAACGAGCGCATGGTGCCCGCCACCGCCAGCGGAGCAAGGCCGACGGCCTGTAGTGTGCGACCATCAATTTGCGCGCCAATTTTCGCAAATCCGCCATAACCGACCAGAAACCCATCGTACTCGGCTATGGTTTCGCAAGCCATTAGACCACCGGCGCGCAATTCGCCGACCAGCCCGGCTTCCGCCGATGTGGGGAAGGCGCTCTGGAGCAATCGGGTGATCGCCGGGAAATCTCCCGCATGCGCCTGGCGTATATTCAGATCGGCCGGTTGATACATTTCGCGCAACGACTTCAATTCCGTCGCAGAACCAGAGTTGCTTGCACGAACAGTCTGCCCACCGACCGGCGTGCGAGCTGCCAGGCGGCGGCTGGCCGACGCCGAACGTGAACGCTGCAATTTGCCGTCCCGACCGACGCGCGGATTTCGCTTTGCCGCAGTTTCAACTTTGCGGGACGGGCGCTTGGTAGAAGCCTTTCGGGTGGAAGTGGTCTTCGCAGCGGATTTCCTCCCCGCTGCCGCTTTCCCGGCAATCCGTTTCACCACCTTTTTTCTTGCGGCAGTTTTCTTGCCAGAACTCTTCTTGCCAGAAATTTTCTTGCCAGTGGTTTTCTTGCCAGTGGTTTTCTTGCCAACCGTTTTCCCGCCAGCAGTCTTCTTGGCAGGTGATTTCCTTGGCGAGGATTTCTTTCCCGTTGGCTTTTTCGCGGCAGTTTTCCGGGCCGACGACCGTGCGCCGGACTTCCCACCGGCGTTCTTCTTCACTGCCCGCTTCTTTACAGCGGATTTCTTCTTTGAGACCGGTTTCGCCGCAACGGCTTTTCGCGCAGTGCTTTTCTTGACAACTTGCTTTTTTGTCACCCGTTTTTTTACCGGTCGCTTGCTCGCGGACTTCGATCCGCTGGACTTTCTCGCCGCCCCTGTCGCGCTTCGACCAGGATTCTTTTTCGCTGGATGTTTTCGCGCCGCCATCGCCATCCTCCTGCCGCATCGCCTGGCGAAGGAGGTGTATTACGCTGTCACCTCGTCCACCTGAATTGACTTCTTACCTGAAAACCGCGCATCTTCCAATCCGGGCGGCATCGGACCGCCATACGCCCAAGCCAATAGTTCAATCGTGTGCACGACAGGCACAGGTGCGCCCAGCGACAATTGCGTGATGCAACCGATATTGCCGGTGGCAATAATGTCCGGTTTTGTCCGCGCGATATTCGCCAACTTCCGTACTTTCAGGCGCGTCGAGATTTCCGGTTGCAAGATATTGTATGTTCCCGCAGACCCACAGCAAATATGTCCTTCCGGCACCTCTCGCACCTTGAAGCCAGCAGCGCGCAACAGACGCTTTGACGGGTCCGCCAATTTCTGTCCGTGTTGCATGGAGCAGGCAGAATGATATGCGACGGTCAATAGCGACAGCGCCTTTGCCGGGGCCAAGTGCAGGCGTTCGACATATTCGCTGACATCGCACGCCAGCGCCGAGATGATTTCCGCCTTCCGCACATAATCTGTGTCGTTGCGTAACATGAATCCGTAGTCTTTGACCGTTGTGCCGCAACCTGAGGCAGTTATGATAATTGCATCGAGCCCACCGCGCTCGTGCAGGGCGATCCATGCATCGATGTTGCGCCTTGCGGCTGAAAGTGCGGCTGCTTCATAGCCCATGTGATGCGTCAGCGCACCGCAACAGGCCTCATCGGGCGCAGAAACAACTTCAACGCCATGTGCAGCGAGCAAGAAATGCGCAGCAGAATTGATGGACGGCCGCAGCACAGGCTGGGCGCAACCTTCCATCAGAACGATGCGCGCACGCCGTTCCCGCTGCACGAAAAAATCGCGCGGCGCCGTGGGCGGGGCCAAGGAAGGCGCAAGATCAACCATGGCTGCAAGACGATTTCCTACAGCCGGCAAGCGCGCCAACAGCGGGCGGACCCATTTACCCAATCCGGCAAATGCCAGGGCGGCCCGGAACAGGGAACGGTTTGGCAACAGCTTCGCCAACATTGCCCGCAGAAGGCGATCAACGACCGGACGGCGGTATGTCCTTTCAATATGGGCGCGCGCATGATCGATCAAGTGCATGTAGTGTACGCCGGAAGGACATGTGGTCATGCAGGACAGGCACGAAAGGCACGTGTCAATGTGCCTGACCGATTCTTCAACAGCCGGTTTGCCGTTTTCGAGCATATCCTTGATCAGGTATATGCGCCCGCGTGGCGAATCCAGCTCGTCACCCAGCAAGAGATAGGTTGGGCACGTTGCCGTACACAAACCGCAATGAACGCAGGTCCGCAAAATCTTTTCTGATTCTGCAATATCCGGATCTGCGAGCTGGGCAAGTGAAAAACTGGTTTGCATGATCGAAGCGCCCTACCCGCCTTGCTGCCAATTCCTGATCACGTCCACAGGATGCAGCAGCATGATAATATTGAGCAGGAGATTGTCACGGATCATTATAGCGGCAAAGAACTCCAGCCCAAGTATTAGTACAACCGATATCAGTACCGGCAAGGCCGACGCCAATACAAAACCAACGATCATCGCGACGATATCGGTAACTGAATTTACTATGGAATCGCCGTAATAATCGAGCGAAATGGTCGCTTCCCTGTACCGGTTTATGACGAAATCCGTATTTTCGAAAATCTCCCACGCGGTTTCCAGCAAAACAGCGACGGCAAGAGCAATCACGAATGGAATTCTCCAGCCGGTTGCGCGGGCAACAAGCCATGTTGCGCCGTAAAACAGAAAACCGTGCACGATGTGCGAAAGCGAATACCAATCACTCAAGTGCTGCGAGTTTTCCGAGGAAGCAACAACACCGTGCCAGAACCTGATCGTGCCGCACTTGCAAATGCTGACGCGGCCCATCTGATGCAAGGATAGTGCGGCAGCCAACAGCAACAGCACGATGAACCCGATGCTCATCAATATCTGTGCGCTCGTCGAAGACGTGATTTCGCCACCCTTGTCCGCAGCTGGTTTCGCGTGATCAGATCCCGGCATACATGCGGCCCGGATTGAATATGCCGCTGGCATCGATGCTCGCTTTGATGCCAGCAGTCAGCTGCATCACGGGCCTCGAAAGCGGCTGAAACACATCCAATGAAGAGCGCAAGGCATCCGGCGCCCGAAACATCATGGCGTGCCCGGCACCATGTGGTATCGCATTTCGCACCAAGTGCGCACAAGCATCGTCCTCGGCTGGAACGGCAAGCCAAATCAATCCGCCGCCGTGATCCAGTAGATAGCGGAATTCGACACCAGCGGCTTCTATCGTACCCAAGAAGGTTTTCGCCATCGATGGCCGCAAGGACACCCGCCAGATTACATCTTCCACAGATGCGCTCAGCGCCGTCACATCCCTTAACTCCGCCCAAAGCCGGCGGGATGGTTCATCACCCATCACAACCGCCGTACCGTATTCCGAGAGCTGGCAAGCCAGTTCACCGCTGCGGTAGTCGACCGAATTGCGGAAATGTTCGATGCGAATTGCTGTCCGTGAAACAGGCCCACCCTCCATTGCCGGCAGATAGGCGGCTCCGCTTACTTCAAACGGTGACCGAAGCGCCGCGCTCATCGCCGCGATCGCATTGGAACTGTCGAGCCCCTCAATCACCAGTGTGCCGGTGCATTCAGGTCTTGGCAGAAGTTTGAATGTCACCTCTGTCAACAGACCCAATGTGCCAAATGCGCCGGCCTGCAATTTGACCAGGTCAAGGCCCGTCACATTCTTCATGACGCGCCCGCCCGAGGACAATTCCTCACCGGCGCCGTTGACAAACCGAACGCCAATCATGGCGTCTCGCGCAGCACCGGCGCGCAACCGCCGTGGTCCGGAAATATTACACGCAGCCAAGGCGCCAATACTCGGTTCTCCGCGGGAATCAAAAATCCGGCGATAGTCCGCGGGCTCGAACGGCAACATTTGGCCATTTGACTCGAGTGCTGTTTCAATCTCGGAAAGCGGTGTTCCCGCACGCACGCGCAGCACCATTTCCGAGGGTTCGTAAATCAATATTCCCGATAATCTTCGCGTTGACAGGATGTCGTGCGCCTGTACTGGCCGGCCCAACCCACCGCGGGTGCCTCCGCCCTCAATCCGCAAGGTCGTATTGTCGGACCGCGCCGCCCTGACAATCTCGCCAGCTTCCCCGCCGTCGACCGGCTCGAACACGTTCACGCGACATCCCGCCGGTCGAGAGGAAACACCTTGGCCGGGTTCAACAGCCATTGCGGGTCAAACACCGCGCGCACGCGCATTTGCTGATCGAGTTCGGCAATGCTGAACTGATGATGCATCAGTTCGCGCTTTTCGATACCTACGCCGTGCTCGCCGGTCAGACAGCCGCCAGCCTCAACGCACAATCTCAGGATATCAGCGCCCGCATCCTCGGCTTTTTGCTGCTGCACCGGATCGTTTACATTGTAGAGAATAAGCGGGTGCATATTGCCATCACCGGCATGGAATACATTGGCAACCCGCAACCCGTATCGATCGACGATTTCGGCAGTCCGTTCCAGAACGTGCGACAATTGACCTGTCGGCACCGTACCATCCATGCATATGTAATCGGCCACGCGCCCGGTGGCTCCGAAGGCCGACTTACGTCCTTTCCAGATTGCTGCGGTCTCCATCGCCGACTTCGATTCCTTGATCACCTGGACATCATGCTGGCGCGCAATGGCGATGATATTCGCCAGCTGCTCCTCCATCTCCTGATCAGACCCTTCAACCTCGACAATCAGCATCGCTTCCACATCAAGCGGATAGCCGGCCTGGGCAAAGGATTCGCAAATCTCGATCGCCATCTTGTCCATGTACTCGATTGCCACAGGTATGATGCCAGCGCCGATTATCGCGGCGACGCACGAACCCGCAGACTGACTGGACGGGAACCCGAACAATACGGGCTTTGCGCCCTCGGCCGCCGGGAAAATGCGGACAACAGCTTCGGTAACGACGCCGAGTTGACCCTCGGAACCGGTAAGCAGTCCCAGCAGGTCCAATCCCGGCGAATCCATTGCTTCGCTGCCGATATCAACAATCGAGCCGTCCATAAGTACAATCTTGACGCCCAGAATATTGTTGGTGGTGACGCCATATTTCAGGCAGTGAGCGCCGCCGGAATTCATCGCGATGTTGCCGGCGATGGTGCACGCCAGCTGCGATGAAGGATCAGGCGCATAGAAAAACCCGTCGGGCAGTACCGCCTCGGAAATCGCGAGATTGGTAACTCCGGACTGAACACGCATTATCCGGCTGTCAAAGTCCGTTTCCAGAATGGCGTTCATCTTCGAAACGCCGAGCACGATCGCGTCTTCCTGCGGGATTGCCCCACCGGACAGCGAAGTTCCGGCGCCGCGCGGAATAACCTTTACCCCTTGCGCATTGCAATAGGCCATGACGGCTGAAACCTGTTCGGTGGTTTCAGGCAAAACTGCTGCCAGCGGCAACCGGCGATAGGCGGTAAGCGCATCGGTCTCAAATACGCGCCGTTCATCTTCGCTGGTCACAAGGCAGTGCCCCGGCAGAAGGCGGGCTAGTCCGGCCAGAATCTCCTCTCGCCGGGCGAGAATGGACTGGTCGGCTTCGGGAAATGCGATAGCGGGCATATCAGTCTTCCAGATTGCCAATCGATGCTGATTTTAGCGCAAAACCGTGGAATTGCGTCCTGATCAGCCTGCCCCAATGGTAGCATGCCACGCTTGGCTTTTCATGCCATTTTCAGCTAGATAACACGGATAGCGGTGAAACCGCATTCCGATCTGTTCGAAACGGGTAATGGCGTGACAAGTTCAGCACCGGATCCGCAAGCCGGCGGCAGTCCACCTGTTCGACCGCGCGTTGCCCTGATGGTGACCTGTCTGGTTGACCTGATACGGCCATCCGCAGGTTTTGCGGCTGTGAAATTACTTGAGGACGCCGGTTGCGAAGTGGTTGTTCCCAGCCAGACCTGTTGCGGACAGCCTGCGTATAATTCCGGCGACAAGCAAACGGCCCGTTCTCTCGCGCTGCAAATAATGGACGGATTTGCCGGATGCGATTTCATCGTCGCGCCGTCCGGTTCTTGCGCCGGTATGGCGGCAAAACATTTTCCCGATCTCTTCGCCGACGACCCCAACCTTTCCGGCAGGGCGCGTGCATTCGCGGCAAAAACACATGAGCTTGTGAGCTTTCTGACTGATGTGATGGACGTCGAAAGCGTCGATGTGCGTTTCAAGGGCAAAGTCACCTATCACGATTCCTGTGCGGGCCTGCGGGAAATGGGGATCAAGAGCCAGCCGCGGAAACTGTTGGCGAGCATAGACGGGCTGGAACTCGTTGAAATGAAAGATGCGGAAGTCTGCTGCGGCTTTGGCGGTACATTCGCAACCAAATATGGAGATATTTCCAACGCCATTGTCACCGAAAAGACGGGCAATATTACTGAAAGCGGCGCAGATATGCTGCTCGCCGGCGATCTGGGTTGCCTGATGAACATGGCCGGAAAGTTATCGCGAGAGGGCAAGAAAATCGAAGTGCGTCATGTCGCCGAAGTACTTGCAGGCATGACCGACACGCCTCCAATCGGCGGCAGCGAAGACGAGCACGTATCCGCGGACAAGGAGCAAGGGCGATGACGTCCGTGTCCACGTCGCCGCAGTTCAAGAGCAACGTCCAACAGGCTCTGCACGATACGCAATTGCAGAAGGCGCTTGCGAATGTCCGTCACACGGTAATCGACCGCCGGGCGGTTGCGGCAGCGGCCCTGCCGGAATTCGAGGAATTGCGCGATCAGGCGCGCGACATTCGCAATCATGTTCTCGAACACCTGGACCTGTACCTGGCGCGCTACGAGCAGAAAGTGGTCGAGTGCGGCGGCCATGTCCACTTCGCGCGCGATAGCCGCGAAGCTTGCAACATCATTACCGGTATTGCCAAGGCGCGCGGCGCAAAAACCGTCACAAAGGGCAAGTCCATGGTCTCGGAAGAGATCGGCCTCAACGAGGCTTTGGAACGGGCTGGAATCGAGGCGATTGAAACAGACCTGGGCGAGTATATCATTCAACTGCGCGGCGAGACGCCCTCGCACATCATCATGCCGGCAGTGCATCTCAACCAAGAAGACGTAGAGCAAGAGTTTCGCAGGCAGCACCGCCATCTCGACAGCGCACGGAACCTGGATGACGCCGAGACATTGCTCGCCGAGGCCCGCGGCATCTTGCGCGACAAGTTTATCGCGGCAGACATTGGCGTTACAGGTGCAAACTTTCTCGTTGCTGAAACCGGGAGCTCCATAATTGTTACCAACGAGGGCAATGGCGACCTCACCCAGACGCTCCCCAAGGTGCACATTGTCGTGGCGTCGATTGAAAAGGTTACGCCGAACCTGGAAGATGCAGCTGCCATCATCCGCGTGCTGGCGCGCTCTGCAACCGGCCAGGATATGTCGGTCTACACGACGTTTTCGACAGGGCCGCGGCGCACCGACGATGTCGACGGGCCAGAAGAATATCATGTCGTTCTGGTCGACAACGGCCGTTCGGCCATGATCGGGACGGAATTTCAGGACATGCTGCGATGCATCCGGTGCGGAGCGTGCATGAACCATTGCCCCGTCTATCACGCCGTTGGAGGACACGCCTACGGCTGGGTATATCCCGGTCCGATGGGCGCTGTGCTAACCCCGTCCCTGATCGGGGTCGACAAGGGCGGACATTTGCCGAATGCGTCAACCTTCTGCGGACGCTGTGAAGACGCCTGCCCGGTGCGCATACCTTTGCCGAAATTGATGCGTCACTGGCGCGAACGTGAGTTTGAACGGCATTTGCCGCCGCTGCGATTCCGCACCGGACTTGCCATCTGGGGATATTTTGCCCGCCGGCCGCGGTTGTATCGCGCCGCGACGTCCATGACCATGCGCGCGCTGTCCTGGCTTGGCCGGAAGAGAGGACACCTGACAAAATTGCCATTGGCCGCGGGCTGGACCGATCATCGGGACTTTGCGGCTCCGCAAGGGAAAACCTTTCAGGCACAATGGAAGAAGCAACGCCGCAACCAGGGACGCAAGCGGTCATGAGCGGCGCGCGCGATCAGATCCTGGCAAACATCCGGCGCTCGCTGGGAGCGGCGGAGAACAACAAGGTTCGGCAGCAAGCCGTCGATGCCCGTATCACGGCTGCGAAGCCCGGAATCGAACCGGCACGCGGCCAGGGCTCGCTGGAGCAGCGGGTGGCTGTTTTTGTTGAACAGGCGCAGGCCGTTTCGGCCACGATCGCGCGCGTTGAGAATATCTCCGATACTCCGGCTGAAATCGCCCGCTATTTGCGCGATCACAACCTGCCCCCCAGCTTGCGGATCGGCGCCGACAGCCGGCTGGGCAAACTGCAGTGGCAAGGCGCCGGCCTTGAAATTGCCCGGGGGCCCTCCACGGGGACCGACCTGAACGCGCTGAGTTATGCGGTCGGCGGAGCTGCCGAGACCGGTACTCTGGCGCTGGTTTCCGGACCGGACAACCCTACCACGCTGAATTTTCTGCCGGACAACCACATTGTGATCGTCGACGCTGCAGCGATCGCTGCAACCTACGAGGGGGTCCTGGCCCGCCTGAAAGATCGTTTCGGCAAGGGAAACATGCCGCGTGCGGTCAATCTGGTCACCGGGCCGTCGCGTTCGGCCGACATTGAGCAGAAACTACTGCTTGGGGCTCACGGCCCGCGCCGTCTGCACATAGTGATTGTGAATGCCGCGGACGGCACGCATGCGCAGTAATACCCTCAAATCTCCACATTCGACGCGGCATAAGGTTGGGTTAACGCCGGTATGTTTGACTGGCGTTTGCCCAAGCGTGATGCATCCAGCTTGTGGTAAAATTCCGCCCGACGGGAAATCTGGAGCCTAGTTCGTGCCGCAATCAGGTAAATTACGGTCAGCCGCTGCCAGGGTCTGCCTGCTGGTATTTTTTCCGCTGGTAAGCCCCGATATATTACTGGCGCAAGGGCTTATGTCGCCGAAACCGCTGGCTGGCAGCGGTGCGCGTTTACAAAAGCCCGTAAAACCCGCGGCGAATGCGGCCAGCAAGCCCGAAGCCATGCCAAAACCGGTCTGGGCAGCCAACCGGCCGGCGGCTGCCGCCCCGGCCAAGCCGAAAGTGCGCAAGAAGCGAAAAGTACGCCACAAGGCGCGCCGCAGCCGGAGTACCGCACGGCACGGTGGCGGTTGGGCGGTCCGGACAGACAAGAATCCCGGCCCTTGAACCCGAGACCTTCTACGCAACCGCAAAAGCCGCCGAGCGTTATGCAGCAATCGCCGACCAGGGCGGCTGGCCGCGGGTGCCCCGCAGGCTTCGACGCGGGTCGTCTGGCCCCGCGGTGGCAATTCTACGCCGGCGGCTGGCGATTGAGGGAGAATTGCCCGAAGCCGCCGCAAACGCCACCCATTGGGACGACCAGCTGACGCGCGCTGTTCGCAATTACCAGTATCGCGTGAGCTTGCGGCAAACGGGCTCCGTGGCAGCGAAAACCCTGAAAGCGCTGAACATACCGGCGGCGCTGCGGTTCAAGCAACTGGCCTCCAGCGCTCACCAGATCGCCGGATCGCAATTCGCATTCGGGCGGCGTTATGTTGTTGTCAATATCCCCTCCGCCGCCGCCGAGGCAGTTGAAGACGGGCGTGTTGTACGCCGCTACGTGGTCGTTGTTGGCGACGTGAAACACAAATCGCCACAGGTCATAACCCGGATTACTCACGTCAATCTAAACCCGACCTGGACGATTCCGACATCGATCATCAAAAACGAAATCATCCCACGGATGCGCCGCGATCCGGGTTACCTGAGCCGCTCGAAAATCCGGATCCTCGACGGGCGCGGCAAAGAAATCAATCCGGCTGCCATCAACTGGTCTTCGGTACGGGCGACGCGGTACACGCTTCGGCAGGATTCCGGGCGGCGCAATGCGCTTGGAACCATCCGCATCCAGATGCCGAACAAGCTCGCAGTCTACATGCACGATACGCCATCGAAGCGATATTTCCGGCGCGACTACCGTTTCCTGTCACACGGCTGCGTGCGGGTTCAGGGCGTGTATGATCTGGCGTCATGGCTGCTGCGCGACACGCCCGGACGCTGGTCCAAGAGAAAGATAAACAAATATATTGGCGGCAAGCGCCGGGATATCCGGCTTGCACAAGCCGTGCCCGTTGCCTGGGTCTACATGACCGGCTGGGCAAGTTCCGACGGAGTAGTGCACTTCCGCAATGATGTATACAACGTCGATCGCATCGGCGGCGGAACTATTGCCAATCGCCGTTAGCCCCCGACCGTTCGCTACATGAATACGCCCTTGCAGAATCGCGTTGATCCATTCGGGCGTCTTCATTCAGTACGCGCACGCGGAACAATGATGGGCAACCGCGGGGGACGCATTCACCAGCCGGATCGAACCCTGCAAAGGCGGCGGTATGCGTCCAAACGCTGGATTTGCTGCGTTTGCGAATTTCGCGGGCGCCAGCGCCAGGTATGGGGGGACAGTTATACGGAGCTGTTCTTTCTTGATGAAGTGACCGCGCTGGCCGCCGGCCACCGGCCGTGCTTCGAATGCCGTCGCGCAGATGCGCGGAGTTTTTCAGCACACTTCAGCGGGCATAGTTCTAAGCCCGCAGACGCCAGCACAATGGACGTTGTCCTGCATCGCGAGCGGCTGGCGGGCTGGGAAGACGAATACGCTTTGGCCGCACCGGACACCCTGCCCGACGGCGTGATGTTTGCGCACGATGATCAGGCTTTTGCTGTCCGACACGGCCGCAAGCTGGTCTGGAATTTTACCGGCTACAACGACGCCGGGCCGGTAGATGGTCGAATTGCAAGCGTGCTGACACCAGCGTCAATCGTCAGGACATTGCAGAGCGGCTATCAGCCGCGCTGGCATGCGAGCGCTTTGCAATTGCCGGACCCGCCAAAATCGTAAGTCGGCACACGCTCACGCTGCCTTGGCAAAATTCTCCAGCGTTTGCTTTTCAAAGGCCAACAGCTTCTGCACGCTGGGGCGTTGCTGCATCCGGTCGAAATGCGCCTGGCAATGCTTGAACGGCGACAGGTCAACACCCAATTGGCCACCGCGCCGGAAACACCAGAAGAAGTGGGTATCTGGCGCAGTGAAATGGTCGAAGAAGAATTCCCGGCCATCGAGCATCGAATCGGCAATGCCAAAGACCTCGTGCAAATGTTCTTTGGAAAAATGCACAACCCGCTCTTCCGCGCCAGGCACGTCGCACACTTTCGCCGGGCCGTTAATGTTGCGAAGATATGGATGAATACCGGCCGATGACCAGGCCAGGATCGAAACCGCCTGGGCATATTCCCAGGGATCGGAAGGCAGCAATTTCGCAGCCGGAAATTGATGGTTCATCCATACTGCCATCGCCGGGTTTTCCGACAGCGTTTTGCCATCGAAAACCAGCAGCGGCACTTTGTGCTTGGGATTGATCTTCAAATATTCCGGCGAAAAATGTTGCTGCGTCCGGAAGTTCAGCGGTCTGACTTCAAACTCGGCGCCGGCTTCGGTCAGGTTGATGTACGGAACCAGCGCGCAGGTCGTTGGTGCATAATATAGTGCGATGTCCATGGGGTCCTCCAGTTATGGGCCGGAGCATCGCCCAAGTCCGGAAAAGCCGCAAGTTCTTTGTCACCCGCAATAGCGTCGGCGATCATTCCCGGCCTACTCGGCAAGTACGCGCGTCTGCGGAAACGTTACCTCAACCAGCGTTCCCTCGCCCTTCTTGCTACGAATCGCGAAGGACGCCCGATTGGCCTCGACAAGCGCCTTGGTCAGCGGCAGGCCCAGCCCGGTTCCACCGGATTGACGCGAGGTCGATATCTGGCGGAACGGTTCCAGGGCCATGTTGATTTCCTTGTCGCCCATCCCGATGCCAGTATCGCGAATGCGGATCACCGCAGAACCGGAATCAGTCAGAGCGGTCGATACGATAATCTGCCCGCCCGCCTCGTTATACTTTACCGCGTTGGACAGGATATTGAGCACGATCTGGCGCAGGGACCGCTCGTCAGCGACAATATTTGGCAATCGTGGCGCTAGCGACAGGCGCATGATTACGCGTTCCCGAATAGCCTGTGATTGCATGATCGATACGCATTCATTCACAATTCTGGTGACATCGACGCTGCTGAATTCCAGCTCCATCTTGCCTGCCTCGATCTTGGAAAGATCAAGCAAGTCGTTTATCAGGCTGAGTACGTGCGTGCCGGATGCGTGGATGTCCTTGAGATAGTCCTTGTAACGCTCATTCTCGACCGGGCCGAATCGCTCGTCGATTATCACCTCGGCAAATCCAAGTATCGCGTTGAGGGGCGTACGCACTTCGTGGCTTATCTTCGCCAGAAACTCGGATTTAAGGGAGCTGGTACGTTCGGCTTCCTGACGCGATTCACTGAGTTCCTTCTCAGCTTTTTTCCACTGGGTGACGTCGCGCAGCACGGCACAGAAGCGCTGCTCGGGAGGAGCGCTTATAGATCCGATCGTCACGAACAAGGGGATCGCTCCACCTTTGCCGGCACGGCCCTGAACCTCCCTGCCATCATTCAGAATATTGCGCACACCGTTGGACTTCAGGCCATCGAAGTAATCCTTGACCGCTGCCTGGCTTTCGCGCGCGAACAGCACATCCAGTTTTTCACCGACAACCTCGTTCTGGTCATAACCAAAAAGCGCCTGCCCGGAACCGTTCAGCGACAGGATACGGCCTTCCTGATCCAGAACGGCAACTCCATCGGTCGCGGTATCAAGAATTGAATGCAGTTCGCGAATTTCGCTTTCCCGCTTGCGAATATCGAGTTCCAGGCCGCGCAATTTTGCTTCCCGTTCCAGCATGCGGCTCGGCTGCAACACCAACAACATGGCCGGTCGATCATTCCAGGAAGCCGCCTGCGCCTTGCCCTCCATCGCCAGGATGTCGCCGTCACGCGCCACGACCGGGATAGCCCCGCCGGCCACCTCGCGCGCCAGCGCCTCGGGGTCGCGCCCGCGAAACATGCGGCTGAGACCGTTAGCGGACTGGAACTGCTCGAAGGACTGGTAGCCGAGCGTGTCCATCATCGGCTGGTTGGCGTATGTTGCGGCGCCATCCTGTATCACGAGCAAACAATTGCCGATGCGATCGGCGAGCGCCGCGATATGGCCATTGCGCTTGTAATCTTCGTTTGCGCTATCAAGAAGCGCAGCCGCCGTCGCGGAAACTCCGTTTTCTGGTGACGAACCGGTGGCATCGCCGGCCGGCGCCGCGGCAGACGGCGCCTCCGCTGTTCCCGGGTGCGCATGTGGTTGTGCGTCAGCTTCCGGCCGGACCGCCGCCGTATTCTTGGCAGCTGCCATCGCAATCGTCTCGGCGATGCCCATGATGGATATGTCCGCTGGAACGAAAGCAGCCGTGTCATCGCCGCGTTCCGGCTGGAGCGGTGCGGCTGCTTCCCCGTTTTTGGTTTTGGGGGTTTTGGCAGTGTGCCTGGTTTTCGCATCATCACGAGTACGCGCGCCAAGCGTCCGGGCAATTTCGCGGAAAGCATCGCGCTCACTCTCGGAAAGCTCGATTGAACCGTCCGGATCGGCCTTTGGTACATTGAAGTGAATTGACCTGGCTTCGTCTTCAACGCCCTCCGGGCGGGGCGGCGGCGCACCGGTTTGAGCAGCGGTCGCATCAGCCGAATCTTGAGGTTGCGACGGCTCGACGCCTTCTGCCTGATCGTCATCCTTCTCCGGCCTGGTTCCCGATTGCCAGGCGCGCAAGGAAACTACATTGCTCGATCGCGTTTCGCCGCAATCGCCAGCACCGGCTTCGGCCTCCGTTTGCTTTTGCGGACCGCCAGCGGCCTCGTGGATACCGGACTTGCTGCCCGCACCTTCGCCATCCATGTCAACCGACGGGGAACTGCCAGAAGTATCCGCGTTGGTTTCCTCACTCGCTCCGAAATCACCGGTGGCGTCAGGCACAACGTGCAGCGGACGATCCACGATATCGTCAAGGTGTATGACACCAAACCCGCTGTATCCGTCGAAACGGCCGTTCCTGTCGAATGACGGCAACCCGCCGAGCATTACCGGCGCCAGCTGCGGAGACCCTTGCAAGGGCCACAAGACTTCAACGCGGCTCCATGTGTCACGCTTTGCCAGCGCAAGCCGTAACGGAGCGGCGGGCTCCAGTGGCAGATTATCGATCAATTCATCAAAGGACCTGCCCGCCAGCTGCGCCGTCTCGCAGCCCAGCACTTCGCATAAGGCGTCGTCAATGAAGGTGAGTTTTCCCGCCGAGTCACTGCGCCACATGAACCGTACATTCCCCCGGCGCCGGGAAATAGTCGGAGCGGATGCTGGTTCAAGATCCAGGCCGGCCTTGCCATCCCCGATCGCTATGCGCCGGCCGTCCGGATCATCGTCCGCCCGCGGCTCGATTTCCGTGGTTCGCCCGTTTGCCTGCAGGCTGGATGGGGCGTCCAGGGCGGCGACCCAAAATACATTCGTCCCGCCATCCAGTTTGGCATCTCCAACCGAAACAGACCAGCAGCGCACGGTAAGGAGCGCACCGGCAATTCCGGCGGTGCGGAAACGCAATTTCTGCAACCGCGGCGCTCCACCTGGACGCACCCGCGCTGACAGCCGGACGAGATGGCGTATCGACGGATCTGTGCTGTGTTGCAGTTTCTCCGTCAATACGGACAGGGACGACACGCCGAAAACCGCCAATGCGGCCGGATTCGCCCATATCGCCCGGGTCCCGGCTTCAGATATTGCAACCACGGGCTGACCCGCGGAGGCCAAACCGGCCAGCGGCTCGGTTTCCAGAAACTCCAACAAATCTGTGCTGCTTATTCCCATAACGACACACTACCGGCAGGCCCAACGACACGAAATGAACAAAACGGTGGCGCAATTGCGCCATGCTTCCCGCCAATGCGGGCACCGTGCCACAGCCAGAATATCGCGCGTTCAACTCGATGACCCGGGGAATATACGCTTGATTAACCTTAATTGCGAAGCGAATAAACCGGGACGCCAGATGTACTGCGGTCGGGAATGACCATCGAGACCGATCTTTGTGCAATGCAATAATTATGAAATTTTTGTTGCATTGCAGCAAAATCCTGATACAATGCCTGAATTGACGTTATCGCCAGACGCGCCTGGTCGGCGCCGGCAACCAGAAACGGGGTGGAATCGTGAAAAATCCCTACGAAGTACCCAGCGAAATGCGTGAATTCGCTGAGAAGAGCGTCCAGCAAGCCCGCAAGGCGTTTGACGGGTTCATTGGCGCTGTAGAGAAAAGCGCCAGCACCGCAGAAGATACAGCCGATACCGCCAGCGCCAACGTAAAGGATGCGTCCAACAAGGCCGTCTCGTACGCGAAGGCCAATGTTGATGCGGCATTCGACCTGGCCGAGAAAATGGTCAAGGCAAAGGACATTCAGGAAGTAATGGCGCTGCAGGCGGAGTTCATGAAATCGCAGATCGAATCTGCACAAGTTCAGGCCAAAGAGCTCGGAGAAACAATCGCCTCCGCCGTGATGCCGAAGAAATAAGCTGGCGGCCAATTGGCGGGCCGCCGGGCCGGTTACAGTACCCCGCCCAATGCACGGGCACCCAGGCAACCTATCAGGACGATATCAATGGCAGCGACCAAGAAGACCACCACAAAACCATCGGCGCGTGGCGCCTCTGCACAGGCAAAACCCGGCGCCGGCGCCACGGCCACCAATCCTGCGGCCCGCAAGCCATCGAGGCCGGACATTACGGCCGATCTGGATATGGCCGGCGACCTAGGCCAAGACGCTTTCATCGAAACCGCAAACGAGCAACTGGAAGGCGTCACCGAGCTGATGCGCCAATTTGCGCACTCCGGACTGGACACCTCCCGTTCCGCTTACGATAGCCTGCGCGATGCGGCCGACGCCGCTACCGCATCTTTTGAAGAAACGTCAGAAGCTACCCGCGCCGCCGGTGAAAAAGTCGTGGCAGCCTATTTTGATGCCCTTTCGGCCAACGCTCACGCAGCCCTGGAAACCACGCAAGCGCTGAGTGGTGCAGGCAGTTTCGACAACCTTTTTGAAATCTGGACCAGCCAGGGGCGTAATCAATTCGACGTCATGCAAAAGAAAAACGAAGCATTGTATGCCGCGGTCATGCATTACGTGGATGTGGCTGCCAAGCCTGTTCAAGCCAGCTTCGCTAGAGGATTTGCCGTCTGACTTCGCATCCCGGCCACAGTCGTCAGATGCCATGGCGATTTCAGGGAACGCGGATACCGGTTTTCCGTTCAGAAACGCGTCACACCAGGTATCGGGAGCCAAGTGGCTATTCAATGAAATCGTCACCGGCTATGCCGGAATTGCGGGGGCCAATTGCAATATTGGCCCTTTTGCTTGATCTTTTTCACTTGTCGAATTGTTGGTTGCGCTTGCAATCGTGGCGCAATCGCCGTAATCGTGGCCGGCAACGTCTACGTAGAGATACAAGGTTGTGCCGCCTTAGCTCAGTTGGTTAGAGCGCTTGATTGTGGATCAAGAGGTCCCCGGTTCGAGCCCGGGAGGTGGTACCATTTCCCCATCCGGATCAACCGACAGCCGACACGCGCCGCTGCGCCGCCGATCACATCACGCGCGGAACAACAGGAGCGGCTTCTCGCCTATCTTGCGAAACTGCCTGCCAGCGACACCTTTTTCTGGCGCACACCACGTTCTTCGATGAACTGGCCAGCCTTCATGGTCTCGTCGGGATTGCGCGATTGCATGTAAATCGTTTCACCCGCGCCGCCAGCGGCATCGTTCAACGATCCACGCGAACAGGTTTTGGCGATATCCAGCCCTATGCTGCGCAAGTGCCGTCGCTGATAGAAGAATACCGCCGTTCGCGCCCTGGCCGATTCCGGCAGTGTCTGGACATATTCAAGAGCTTGCGCATAGGGATTACCGCGCATAAAAGCGATCAATTCTTCCGGTTCCGCGTCTGGTGCTGGCCGGACAAAAACATGGTCTGACATGGGGAAACCCCAATTTCGATTAAAAGACAGTTCACAGTTAACCGAAAATTCTATTAACATTTGGTTTAAGAATGTCCTGATACGAGACGAATAGTTCATGCGCGCGACAACGTGTTCCCCGTCACATCTCCGCAAACGGGACTGGCGCATGCGCGATTATTGAACCAGAATGGCAGTTCGATGGCCCCTGCCATTCCGTTGCGCTACGCCCGCCCTCTTTGAAGCAGCAATTCCCAGGGAAACCGATGCTCGACACCGCGCCTATCGCCAAGGAATTGCTCCTGCTCGGCGGCGGCCATGCTCACGTTACGGTTCTCAAACGCTTTGCGATGGCGCCTGTCGCCGGTCTTCGCATCACACTCATCAATCGCGGATACGCCACTCCGTATTCGGGCATGTTGCCGGGATTGATTGCAGGTCATTATACATTTGATGAAACCCACATAGATCTCGGACGTCTGGCGCGATATTGCCGGGCGCGATTTATTTGCGATGATGCAATCGGCATTGATACCGAGCGAAAGCACCTGCTTTTTCGCGACCGTCCCCCTGTCCGGTACGATGTGCTATCGATCGATACCGGGTCTGCGCCTGACCTTTCCACTATTCCCGGTGCGCTGGAACATGCAGTTCCGGTCAAACCGATCAGCGCCTTTCTTGAGCGCTGGAACGCACTTTGCGCGCGGGCCACCGGAACAGATGCGCCGCTGAATATTGCCGTGGCCGGGGCTGGAGCGGGCGGCATTGAATTAATCCTTGCCGCACAATACCGGCTGCAATCGCTGCGCAGGTCGGCAGGCATAGGCGCGCCGATGTCGTTTCACCTGTATTCGGCTTCAGGCGAAATCCTGCCAGCCTTCAACAGCAAAGTACGCTCGATTTTCAGTCACCTGCTCGCCGAGCGCAGAATTACGGTCTCGTGCGGTGTGAAGGTGAGTTCGATAAACCAGAATGGGCTCGAACTGGATAATGGCGAAACGCACTACGCCGACGAAGTTCTCCTGGTCACCGACGCCGGCGCACCTGGCTGGTTCGGCGCGGGCGGACTGGCATGCGACGATGGCGGCTTCATCCGCGTTGCCGACACGCTGCAATCGCTTTCGCATCCGGATATTTTTGCCGCTGGCGATGTCGCTGCATCGGTCAACCATCCACGCCCCAAGGCCGGTGTGTTTGCCGTGCGGCAGGGGTCGCCGCTGGCGCGCAACCTTCGCAACATGTTGACCGGGAAAAGCCTGATTCCCTTCGTGCCGCAAAAACAATTTCTCAGCCTTGTTTCGACCGGCGGCCGCCATGCGGTCGCCGCCCGAAACCGGTTTGGCATCAGCGGCGACTGGGTCTGGCGCTGGAAAGACTGGATCGACCGGCGGTTCATGTCAAAGTTCAACGACCTGCCGCCGATGGATCCGGGTTCCATTCCAAAACCGGTGGCGCATATCGAACTGGCCGAGGGCGGCGGGCCGGAGACTATGCGTTGCGGCGGTTGCGGCGCGAAGGTGGGGGCCGACATCCTTGGAGAGGCGTTGCGGGGGCTTGCGCCGATCGATCATGCAGACGTCATTGCCGGCCTCGACGCACCGGACGATGCAGCAATCGTGCGCAACGCGGGCCGCAATGCGCTGGTTCACACCGTCGATTCTTTCCGGGCGCTGGTCGATGATCCGTATGCGTTTGGCCAAATCGCAGCCAACCATGCATTGAGCGATATCTTCGCCATGGGAGCGAAACCGCGGACAGCGCTGGCGATCGCCACCCTGCCATACGCGGACCCGGCGGTAACAGCCGGCGACCTTCACCAGATGATGGCAGGCGCCATTTCGGTCCTGAACGAGGCTGGGGCGGCCCTGGTTGGCGGCCACACGTCGGAAGGGGCAGAGCTCACGCTTGGATTTGCCATCAATGGCGCCATCGACGAGAGCGATATCATGCGCAAGGGCGGCTTGCGGCCAGGCGACAGGATCATTGTCACAAAGCCACTTGGGATCGGCGCCCTGTTTGCCGCCGATATGCAGGCCCGTGCAAAGAGCCAATGGATCGAGGCGGCAATCGCCTCGATGCTGCAGAGCAATGGCCCGGCGGCGCAAACAATACTTGCTGCAGGGTCCCAGGCCTGCACCGACATTACCGGCTTCGGGCTGGCGGGACACCTGGGTGAACTGACCCAGTCTTCGGGCGTATGCATTTCGATAGCAGCAGACGCACTACCCTTGCTCGAAGGCGCCTCAAGCGTCATGGCAGAAGGGATTTTCAGTAGCCTGCACGACCAGAACGTGCGCAGCGCGCAACGCTATTTCGACCCCACACAAGCCGATGCACTGAAACGGCATCCGGTGCTTTTCGACCCGCAAACCTCGGGCGGCCTTGCCGCCGGCGTTGAAGCAGGAAAAGCGCCCGAACTGGTCGCGCACCTGCGCCGCAACGGATATCCGGAAGCGTGCATTATTGGGGAAGCGGCAGTACGCGACGGCGGCGCCTGGCTCAAATTGCATGACGCCAAGCCTTGATGTTCAGCCTCAACGGCAAAATCTAACGCGCGATCACAATTGAATTGGCCGAACCATCGCAATCGTGCCAAAGTCCAATCCAAAGGGAATGATTTGACAGGATTTTGGTGATATCCAAACCAATTCCGAACCGACAGGAAAGAAACAGAATGGCCAAAAAACTGTACTCAGGCGACGCTTTTCCCGAGATAGATCTCACTCTCGCAGATGGGAAAACCTTTTTGATACCGGGGGATATCGATTCGAAATATCTCATCGCGGTCTTTTATCGAGGCCACTGGTGACCCTATTGCCGCCGGCAGTTGGCCGGCCTGCAGGAAAACAAGCCGGCGCTTGAAGCTCTGGGAGCCAAGATCATTGCGGCCAGTGTTGATGGACCAGACAAGATTGCAGAAGCTGCGCCGGATGTAACCTATCCGATCGCGACCGGTGTAACCGAGGAACAGGCGAACGCGATGGGTGCATGGTGGGGGAAACATCCGCGTGGCATGATCATCCAGCCTAGCGAGTTCATCATCCGTCAAGACGGAACGGTCGTACACTCGATGTACGCAAGCGGTCCGGTCGGCCGGATGAATCCACCCGATATTGTACTGCTGCTGGAATTCATGGCGAAACAGGCGCGGTGATCTGGCGTGCGCTTTAATACGATCTTTAACGCGCACCAGCCACAAGCTTGAAGAATTACAATAATACAGCAGTTATTCAGCGGCCTGCTGCATTGAAGCGCGCTCATCATCCAAAGCCTGCTGCAAAGCGCGGCGCGCCAGTACAAGCGCATGATCGGCCTTGATGCCGACCAGCGGGCGGCTCGGATCAAGATTTATCCGTTCCTGCTGCACGTTCATGATTTCAACGTCTTCAACAAAGGTCGGATAGATCTCGTTATACATGTCTTCCGTGGCCTGCGGATCGTCGGTGCGATAACCATTGGCGGTCGACCAGAAGTAATAACTTGTCGTTTCCGTCGCCGGCGTGATGCCGTGGAACAGGCGCAAATGGAAGCCATCCTGTTCGCGATTGTCGCGTGCGCCCTTGCCGACATCAAGCGCGCCGGACCATTGCAGTACCGAGCCCGGCAGCACGTATTCAAATTCCTGCCAGCGATCGACCTTGCCCTCGAAGCCCGCTCCCTTCACATAGGTCGGCGGCGGATTGCAGTCGTCCATCCAGCGAACGTATTTGACGCCCCTGTCCGTGCGCGTTGTATCCATCTTGGCGTTGACATGGGTCTTCGGATCGCCGCCGATGGTCTTGCGATGCACATAGCCGAGATGGGTCAGGTCCATCAGATTGTCGATCATCATCATGTAGTTGATCTGGATCGGCATGGTCGCCTTCCGGTGCGGCAGTTTTTTCTCGCCGTCGTGGAATGGCCAATCGATGATTTTCGATTCGTCCGCCTTCGCCGGATCACCCATCCAGATCCAGATAAATTCCTGCCGCTCCACCACCGGGTAGGACCTGACATTGGCGATCGGGGGTATAGTATCCTGCCCGGGAATTTCAACGCATTTGCCACCACAATCGAATACAAGCCCGTGGTAGAGGCACTCCAAACCCTTTTCGACAATGTTGCCGTGGCTCAGCGGCGCACCACGGTGGCAGCAACGGTCTTCAACCGCGCCGATGTTGCCGGCCTGGTCGCGGAAAAACACGATCGGCTCGTTCATGATCGTACGGGCCAGGATGCCGCCGTTATCATCGATTTCATTGGCCCAACCGGCCTGCCACCAGACGTTGCGCAAGAATGGCGCGTTTGTAGTGTCGGACATACTTCCCTCCCCTGAAATCACGTTCTCCAAGGCGCCAAAGCGCTAGCACAGGCGATGTGTCTGGGAAGCATTTTCGCAGGGATTAGCCAACGCGGCAAGTCCGCCTGACGGGAACCGCGCGATACTGCAAATGGCGGAAAGGAGTGGGAGTCGAACCCACCAGAGACGTCCAACGCCCCTCACTGGTTTTGAAGACCAGGCACCCCACCGGGGACAATTCCCTTCCTCACACGCCTTGCTACCCCATTGAAAGCAAAATGTCAGCACTCACGCCGTACGTACCCATTTCACCTCTGAGACTGGCTTGAGGATCCTGCGATGATCGCCCGAGCGATGTGTAAAACCGAGCCGGTCAAAATGTTCCAACACCTCGATGACCAGGTTGCGCCCGATACCCGACGTATCGCGATAGGCACGCACCTGCAGCAGACTGCCGGGATCGGCAGCTGCCGTTTCAGCTGCGATTTCGGCGAGCCTTTGCAAGTGCTCGGGCAGGTAGTAACGATTGGGTGCCACCTGGCAGGCAAGGCCCACACGCGCGGCGCGGTTCAAGGTCCGTTCAATGGAGCGCGGTGGCTGATTGAGCTCCTTGGCTATTTCCGCTACCGAAGGCGGGCGCAAGTCGTCAAGCAACGGACTGATGCGTTTCCACGCGGCGCTGTCCTTCTCGTCCAGCTGCAATCCAGTTCCAGCGAGCCGCCATCCGCCGGAAACGTTTTCGAGGTACCCAGCTTTGGTCATGGCGTCGAGCAGGGCGGAGACAGCCTCGGCGCGCACCTTGCGCATCAATAGCTTTTGCAAAACCGGCAGCGTTTGGCCGGTTGCGCCGGGCGATTCCCGATGTGCGGTTTCGAACAGGGCCCTGGTTTCCGCGATCAAGTCGTCCCAACGCTTCTGCGTGAACGCGGTTGCGTCCCTGCCTTCGCCCTTGACGACGGCTTGCAGGGATTCCAGCGCTTCGGCGCAATCTTCGGGCGCAACATTGCGGGCCTGACAAAACAGGCCAAACGGCAGGCCGGCAGGCGCGGCGGCAAGTGCCGCGGCCAGCGCAGCCACGAGATGTCCGCGCTCCAATGCGGAAACCAGCGCGAGGCGGTCTGCCCGCGCCCGTCCGCGGTCCGGCGCGAATGGATCGATCACGACACCGCCGGCGATTGTGCGAACCGCGGATTGATCACGCAGTACAAAATGATCGCCGTGCAAGACCGAAATATCCTCCTGCGCGACGATTTGCACAAAACCGTCAGCGCCGGGCTCTATATCCCCGGTTACATCGCCGGATTGCAGCACGGCGACACGGGCCGTCAGGTCGGCTGCGCCAATGTGCAGATGGACCGGGGTCCAATGCCGCAATGGGCGTTCTTCGGAACGCAGCAGACGGATGCGCGCATCAAACCGGCGAACCGGGGCATGGAGCGATGCGTCAAGCAGCCAGTCGCCACGGCCCACATGTCCCAATGTCAGCCGCGGTGCGGTTATGTTCAGGGCGCAACGTTCTCCGGCCTGACCGGAATCCGATTTGCGGTTCTGCGCATGAATGGTGCGTACGCGAACTTCAATGCCGGCGGGCGAAATCATCACCCGGTCGTTGACATTGACGGAGCCGGACAGCACCAGGCCCGTGGCCACGACCCCGGCGCCTTCGATGATGAACGAGCGATCGACCGACATGCGAAATGCGCCCCTGGAGCGGGCGCTCTCAACGTCCTGCGCTTCGGCAAGCAGGTGATCGCGCAGCGCCTCGACCCCCTCGCCGGTAACGCTCGATACAGCAAATACCGGCGAACCGGCCAATTCCGTTTCGGCCAGCAATTCTGATATCTGCGCTTCGACCTCGGCGATGCGCGCCGCATCAGCGCGGTCGATTTTTGTCAATGCTACTATGCCCTGTGCAACGCCGAGCAGATCGAGGATCGCCAGATGTTCGCGGGTTTGCGGCATCACGCCGTCATCGGCGGCAACAACGATCAGCGCACGGTCGATACCGCTGACGCCGGCAATCATGTTTCGAACGAATTTTTCGTGCCCCGGCACATCGACGAAGCCGAGTGTTCCCGCGCCCGCAGGCGCATAGGCAAAACCGAGATCAATCGAAAGCCCGCGTTTCTTTTCTTCCGGCAGGCGATCGGTATCAATGCCGCTGAGAACCTTCACCAGCGAAGTCTTGCCATGGTCGATATGGCCGGCAGTTGCGATAATCATTGCTTGCCGCTGTCCGCGATCGATAGCGAAGCCAATTGCGCTGTAAACCCGTCTTCATCGTCCAGGCATCGCATGTCCAGCCAATACGCGTCTTTTTCAATCCGTCCGATGACCGGGACCGGAAGTTCGCGGAAGGCCCTTGAAAGCCGCTTGAGCCAGGCGCCGGCGCCCCGGGAAGCCGATGCTCCGTTCGCTCCAGGGGTTATGACAAGCGCCGCGCTTGGCAAACGCGCGACCGGAAGCGAGCCCGATCCAATCTGGCTGGCGCAGGCCTCAACATCAACGTCGGCGCAGGTTGCCAACCGGGCTTGCAGCACAGGCCGCATGCGTTGCGCCAGGACATCGATATCGTGTTGCGTGCGGGCCAGAAACTTCAGCGCCGGCAGGTGCTGCGGCAAGCTATCGGGATCGAGATGCAGCCGCAGAACCTCCGCCAGCGCAGCAATCGTCATCTTGTCGACTCGCAAGGCGCGTTTCATCGGATTCGCCTTGATGCGGGCAATCAATTCCTTGCGTCCGGCTATCAAACCAGCTTGCGGGCCACCGAGCAGTTTATCGCCGCTGAACGTGACCACATCAGCCCCTGCGGAAATGGTTTCACGTACCGTGGGCTCGTGCGGCAGGCCATACCGCTCCAAATCAACCAGCGAGCCGGCGCCAAGATCAACCATGAACGGCAGGCCGTTGGCGCGTGCAATCGCAGCGACATCCTTTTCCGGAACCGAAGTGGTGAAGCCTTCGACCTTGTAATTGCTGGTATGCACTTTGATTAGCGCACCCGTGTCCGGCGTGATTGCATTTTCATAATCGCGTTTGTGAGTCCGGTTGGTAGTACCGATTTCGACAAGCCTGCAGCCGGCCCGGGCGATAATGTCCGGCATGCGGAAAGCGCCGCCAATTTCCACCTGTTCGCCGCGTGAAACGACGACCTCGCGGTCAGGCGCCAGCGTGTTGAGACTCAACAATACAGCGGCTGCGTTGTTGTTCACGACGGTCGCGGCCTCCGCTCCGGTCAAGCGGCAAATCAGGTCTTCGATATGATCGTCACGGTCGCCGCGCCTGCCCTTGTCCAGGTCAAACTCGAGATTGGAGGCTCCGCGCGCCACATCCGCCACGGCCTGCAGGGCGGATTCCGGCAATGGCGCACGGCCGAGATTGGTGTGCAGGACCGTGCCGGTCAGGTTGAAGACCCATTTCAGACGCGGGGCTGCGATGCGCTCAATTATTGCGGCAGCCTGCGCAACGACAAGCGAACCGTCCGCGCCGGCTCCCTCATTGGCGGCGGCGTCTTCGCGCCAGCGCGCGCGCGCCTGATTCAAGGCGCTCCGCAGCGTCTCGGTGGTCAGTTTGCGGCCAAAGCCTTCTACCAGCGCCTGACCCGCTTCGGAGCGTAACAGCGCATCCACCGACGGCAGGGGGCTGGCGTTTCTTGATTTCGTGTCCATGGGGTTGTTTAGCACAGGCATGTGCGGATTGCAGGCCGCATAGCCGGTATCAGCGCTCGCTATTTCCTTCGCGGTAAATTACGACGATAGTGGCGCTCTCGCCTCCTCCTGCCCGAACCGGTCAATGCCCACTTCCGCACAACGCACTCCCTTTCTTGAAGTCTTTCGCCACCGCAACTACGCGCTGTTCATGATCGGCTTGGGGCCGCACGCCATTTCAACCTGGATGCACCGGGTGGCCGTTGGCTGGCTGGCCTGGGACCTGACCCATTCGACGACGTGGCTTGGCCTGATCGCGGCCGCAGACCTCGCGCCCCTGTTGCTGCTATCCCCGGTTGCCGGAGCGGTGGTGGACAGGACCGTCCCGATTATCGTCTTGCGCATCACGCAATGGCTTCAATGCGTTATGGCGGCGCTGCTGGCCGGGCTGATGTATGCCGGTCTTGTCAGCATCTGGGCGTTGTTCGCCATCATGCTTGTGCTCGGCTGCGTCCACGCTTTTGGTGCTGCATCGCGCCATGCGACGGTTCCCTATACCGTTCCCCGGCCGCTTGTCGCGACGGCTGTTTCGCTGGATTCGGCGCTGTTTCAGGCAAGCCGATTCATCGGTCCGGCGATCGCGGCAATTGGCCTGCAGTTTTACGGCGTCCTCAGCTTACTGGTAGCGCACACAATTGGCACCGCGGTCCTGTCCCTGTTCCTGCATTTCATGCGCGTGCCGGTCCCGGACCGTCCAGCCGGCACGCGCAACATGTGGGCCAACATCGAAGAAAGCCTGCGCTATGTTGTCGACTTTCGCGCCATGGGCCTGCTGTTCCTGCTTTGTGGCGCGAGCGCGGTCCTGCTTCGCCCGGTACAGGAGATGCTGCCCGGTTTTGCCGGCGCGGTATACGGGGCGGGCGCTACCGGCCTGGCCTGGCTGACGTCAGCCATGGGGGCCGGTGCAATGGTCAGCGCCACCTGGATTGGCGTACGAGGCAAGGTACAGGGGCTGACGAACATCTGCTATTGGGGCACCGGCGCTCTTGCGGCTTCGACGTTCGGCTTCATCGTTACCGACAACGTGCTGGTAGGAGTTGTTTTTGCAGCTCTGGCGGGGTTTACACTGAACACCGTTACAACGGGCGTTCAGGCGCTGGTGCAATCATCGGTTGATGACGCCATGCGCGGGCGGGTAATGTCGTTGTTCACAGTCATATTCCGGGGCACGCCGGCGATTGGCGGATTTTGCCTCGGCGTGCTGGCCGAATTTATCGGCCTGCGCTGGACCTTCGCCATAGCCGCGGCGATCTGCTTTGCCGCACTCATCTGGCTGTTGCCGGAACGCCGGGCGATCGGCGAATCTATTGAAAGCGCGCAGCAGCGGCGCTCTGAAGAAGCGGTTAATTGAGAAATCAAAAGTGTCCTTCGAATCCCTGGCCGTTTGAGCCGAACCCCCACTGGCTGCGCCAGGTGTCCTTGGGCCAGCGCTTGGGACGCAACGGCATTTCCTCGTGCCACGGACGCGGATCCCAATAACCCAGCTCTTCGTCCTTCATCTGGTCCATTTCACAGAACATCTCGACACGGACGCTGTCGCCATTGCGGTGGTAGGCAGCAATATTATGGCCGACGATATGACGCAGCGGACCCCACACAAGCGGTATCCGGTGCTTGAGCAGGATTTCGCAGGACCGATGCAGATCGCCCCAATCCTTCACCTCGAACGCGATGTGGTGCAGCATCGGCGTATCCGAATGCACAAAATTCACCGTGTGATGATCGACGCCGCACCGCATGAAGGAAAAATAGTCGCCCATCCAGTCCGACACCCTGAAACCCAGGACATCGGTATAAAAATCCGTCGCATTCTGGACATCGTCGACGCGATAGGCGACGTGGCCGAATTTTAGCGGACTGATACCGGTATCGGAGCTATCGACTGCATGAAACCTGTAATCGGCAAAAATTTCGACGAGCGTGCCCTTGGGATCGGTGAAAGTGATCGCCTCGCGCACCCCAGGCGAGATATCCTCACGCCTCTCGCTGGTTATGCCGTGACCCTGTAAATTTGCGGCCAGTTCACCAAGATCGCTGTCCGGCGCGACCTGAAACGACAGGCGTTTGAGCTGCGAATCCATTCCGCGCTCCACGGCAATCGCTTCCTGCCCGAGCTTGGTCGCGAACAGGGCGTAATCCTTGCTCTGCTCGATCATTTGCAAACCGATGACATCGCGCCAATAGGCAATTTGCTCATCCATGTCGGGCGTCGAAAATGTGGCGTGCCCCAAACGTCTTACCTGGATCATCGTCCTGCCCTCATTACACTTCCACCGCCAATTCTTATGCCGCGCCTCCGTTCAGGGCAAGCAGACAGGTACGGGCTCAAGATCTAAATGAAATTCTCCATTGCATATGCCGCCCGGCTCGCGTTCAATGGCGCAAACATGGACTATCAGGAGGAAAACCATGATCCGCTCTTCCCGTTTCATCGCTTCAGGCGCGAATTCCGCGCTGTCTAGCGCAAACCACGAAACCTGCCTTGGTCCATGCTGCACGGGTTCGCGCGGTAGCCTGTTCGAACTTTTTGCCGGACCTTCGGCCGGCGCCAGCGGCCAGCCGGCGCCATCGCTGGGAAGCGGACGGGTGATCGATGTTCACCACCATTATTTCTCACCGGAATTCAAGGAATCTGCCGCCAAGGGCGGCATGATGTTTCCGGCTGTCGCCAAATGGTCGCCGGATGTCATGATGGAGGAGATGGACAAAAACGCCATCGACAAGACCGTGCTCTCGCTGGCCTCGGTGCCGGTGCACTGGTTTTCCACGCCGACAGAAGAAATGCGCCCCTTGCTGCGCGCCATCAATGAATACGGCGCAGGCCTGCGTGACGCCAACCCAAACCGCCACGGCTTTTTCTCATTCATCACGGTCAACGATATAGAGGGCAGCCTTGCGGAAATTGAACACGCCTACAGCAAGCTGAACGCCGACGGCATCGAAATGGCAACCAGCTTCGGCGACAAATGGCCTGGCGATCCGGAATTCGCACCGGTTTTCGAGGAGCTCAACCGGCGCAAGTCGATTGTTTACCTGCACCCGCTGGCGCCCTGCGCCTGTCTCAACATTGTCGCCGGCGTGGGCGATTCCTGGGCGGAATATCCGCACGATACAACCCGCGCGATCCTGAGTTTGATGGTGCACGGCGCTTTCACCAAATATCCGAATATCAAGTTCATCTTCTCCCACGGTGGCGGCACGATCCCGATCCTGGCGGCGCGCGCCGAGGCGCTGTCGCGCTTTGCGCCGAACCGTTCGGAGTTCGCCCCGGACGGATCGATCCTGCCAATCCTGCAGAAGCAATATTACGAGACGGCGAACGCGACGTCAGCGCCCATGGTTGCTGCGCTGAAAGCTTTCATCCCGATGACGCAACTCATGTTCGGCACCGACTTCCCCTATGTCACGGGAGAAGCAAACCTGAAGGGCCTTCGCGCCGCCGGTTTCACCGACGAAGAACTGAAAATGATCGAGCATGCCAACGCGGAGAAGCTTATCCCTTCGCTGGTGGGCTAATCGCCGCATTTACCGCAACGCGATTACAGACGTATGCTGATCGCTACGGCGACAGGCAACAAGGCAACCGAGAATGAACAAGACACAAATCGTCGAGCGCGCCCGCGCGCTCGCGCCAGCTATCAAGAGCCGCATTGCGGAAACCGATGCGAACCGGACATTGCCGCCGGCATCCGTACGCGAATTTTTGGACGCGGGATTTGCGCGAATTTTGATCCCGAAAGAGTTCGGCGGTTTTGAGCTTGGCTTCGACGCCTGGTACGAGGTCATGCGTGAAATTTCGCGCGCCGATGCCTCGCATGGCTGGTGCGCCGGGCTGATCACCCATCACGCCCACATGGTGAACCAATTTTCCGAACAAGCGCAGAAAGCGGTATGGGGGAACGGTCCGGACGTCGCCATTGCGGCTTCGGTCGCCCCGGCGTTGCAGGTCGAAAAATCTGTTGGCGGCTATCTGATTTCCGGCGAGCGGTCGGCTTTTTCGAGCGGCATCAAACATGCCGACTGGGCAATGCTGGGCGGAATTGCGCCGGACAAGGACGATGGAACACCCCTATATTCCTTCTTCCTTATCCCGGCGTCCGATTTCACGATAAAAGATACATGGCATACGACCGGCATGCGCGGCACGGGCAGTTGCACAATTGTCACAGACAACGTTTTCGTGTCCGACAGCCACGTGTTGACGGTTACCGATCTGGCGCAGGGGAGCGGCTGCAAACGCACCAATCATTTCGTCTTCAGCGCGCCATTCTATATCTATGCGCCGATTACGTTTGCGGCACCAATGGTTGGCGCAGCCCTGGGGGCGTATGACATTTTCGTCGATTTGACCCGTGACAGGGTTGGGGCGCGCGGCCACAAGATCGCCGAGCAACCGAGCGTGTTGCAACGTCTCGGCCGCGTCGCGGCCGACATCGACATGGCGGATATGCTCTTGTCACGCGCTGCCGATGTTCCCGCGATGGAGGGTATGAGCCAGAGCGAAATCATGGCGCGTACCGCACGCGATTGCACCCGTGCCGGAGAGCTCGCGGTTCAGGCAATTGACACGCTGGTCCAAATGAGCGGCACAGCCGCTTTTAACGAAGGACACCAGCTGCAGCGCATATGGAACGACATCCATCTAGCGGGTGCACACATGGCGCTCAGTCCGGACATCAACTACGATCATCATTCGCGCCGCGCATTCGACCTGCCACGCGACCCACTGCACCCGTTTTTCTTCTGACGGCGCGGTCTTATTTCGCTCCTTCAAAGCGGTAATAATTGGCGAACCGCATCAGGTATTCGTCGGTCATGGTGAAGAGGATCGTATCCTCACTAACCTCGTGCTCGATCCAGTTCCACATCGGCGCGGTAAACGTATCGCCGCGCGCCCAATCGAAGGTTTGCCCGCCGATGCGCGAGATGCCGGAACCCTGCATTGGAACGAAGACCGCGTTTGCCGCAGCCCGGTAGGCGCGCGTCTTTTGTCCGGCGTCCAGGCGCTCGACAAAAATGCCGATCGTTGGCATGGTCGGTGCATCGAGCCGCACGCGACGACCGTAATACTCTTCGCGATCCTTCTCCGCTTTCTCCGTATGAGCCTGAATGCTCGACCACGTAAACCGCATCGGCGATTCCTCGGTCAATACATCGACCTCCTCAAAGCCGTCAGGATGCTCTTCGAAAAACATCGGCTCCAGCAATTGAGTCAGCGGCACATCAAGGCCGTCAAGCCAATAGGCTGGCTCATCGCCGTCGTGTCCGTGACCATGCCAGCACCAACCGGGCGTCAGAACCACATCGCCGCTTTCCATCAGCGTCTTTTCCCCGTCGACGGTGGAAAAGGAACCCTTGGCGTCCAAAATTACCCTCAACGCATGGGAAGAGTGGCGATGCGAACGCGCCTTTTCGCCTGGCAGAATCATCTGATAGGCGTTCACCAGCGTCCGCGTTGTAGCGAAATTGTTGCCGTCAACCGGCGCACGCATGATCAGGTTGCGCCGCTCGGCCAGTTCAGTACTGATCAGCCGTCCGGCTGCATCGAGCCCGGTCTTGCACTCGCTATAGCGCCAATGGCACGGGGGAAAAGCGCCGCGCGGCTCATGGATCAGGATCGGCTCATCGCGATTGACCCACCCGGGGGTAAGATCAAGGTCTGCCAGGGGCGCATAAATTGAATCAAGTTCCTTTGCGCTGCCCAAGGCAGCAACTGCGGCCTCGCTGCGGGAACGCTCCAAAGTGTCGGGCATACAAACCTCCCATTTTCAGGCCGCGAACGCGACCCTCAAGACTTGGCTAATTTGGCGCTGCCAATATAGACGCCGAACGTCTCACACCAGATTGTGACGGAGTGAAATTTCTCGGGGTCGATAGTCATTGGCAATAGATAATTCTGTGCGCCCTTGAAGGCGCGCAGCGGTGCAAATTTAACCCGGTTCTTGTCGGCCAGGAAATCCTTCTCTTCGCCAGTTCCCGTTGTGTTGAAATAGATCCAGTAGTTCGGGCCGGGTCCCGCTTCAAAGTTCTTTTCCAACCGCAAGAGCCAGCCCTGCTTTGTGCGGATCAACTGGCCCGAGCCATTCGCCCAATGGATAAGATCCCGTCCTGGCGCATTCTGGTCAAACTCAAAAGCAATTTTCTGCCTGCCCGCCTCCGGACCCGCAAGCATAGCTGCGACCGGAGCCGGTTCGTTCAAAACGGGGGGTGGAAACAGGAATGGAAATGCTACCAGCATTGCCCCTGCACCCAGAATGAACGCGCCAAACGAACCGAACCAGAACGCGAAACTCGTGAAACCCAGCCGGCGCAACAATGCAATCATGGTAGACAGTCCCGATACGGCCCAAGACATCAGGCTCCAACATTTGTGATCGATGAATGGTCGCACGATTGGGACCGCACCGCAAATGCCCCGGGCAAAATTTGACCAATATCAGTTCGCTGAAACATGCGGCGCGTTTGATTCAGGGGGCGGGCTTCGCAAAACAGATGGACATGCGGTACCGTAGGAAAACTGGTTCAATTGGTGACGGACATGCCACAGGAGACCGACGTTTTAATTGCCGGCGCAGGGCCGTGCGGGCTGATGATGGCCAACGAGTTGGGGCGGCGCGGCGTTCGCGCGTTTGTCGCCGATCAGGATGAAGGGGTTGCCACGGCCCCGCAGGCCAACGCCACCCAGGCGCGAACGATGGAGCATTACCGCCGTCACGGATTCGCGGATGAAATCCGCGCGCTCGGCATGCCGCCAGACTATCCGACGGACGTCGCCTATTTCACCACCTATTCAGGCTGTGAACTTGGCCGCCATTCCATGCCACCTTCCGGCGATGCGGGACGCCTGGCCCGCGAACTGGCGCATGTCTGGAACGCAGCGGAATTGCCGCATCGGGTGCCACAGAGCCATGCCGAGCACGTGATGTACCAACACGCGCGCAAGCTGGAAGGCATCGAAATTGCGTTCAACTGGCGGGTTACCGGATTTGAGGAACAGGCCGACCATGTCACAACTGGCATGGAACACACACAAACCGGCGAGAAACGCTCTATCCGGTCGCAATATTTGTTTGCGGCGGACGGGCCACAGAGCGTGGTTCGCAAACAATTGGGCATCGCTTACGCGGGTGAAGAGTCGCTGCGCGATTTCATGGGCGGGCACATGCTGTCGGTCTACATTGACGCGCCCGAATTTTACAACGTGATCAAGGCGCCCAAGGCCTGGATGTACTGGACATTCAATCGCCGCCGGCGTGCGCTACTTGCCGCAATCGATGGATATGGAAAGTTTGTCATGCAAACCCAGTTGCGCGATGGCGAAACCATGGAAGGCATGGACAGCGACTATCTGAGCGAGCTGTTCCTGCAGGCGATGGGCTGCGATCTTCCACATGTGATAACGGGCTTTGAAAGCTGGCTTGCAGGCCGGGCCCTGGTGGCGGAAAGTTTCGGCCGCGGACGGGTTTTGCTTGGTGGAGACGCGGTACATTTGTTCACGCCAACGGGCGGCATGGGATACAACACCGCGGTCGGCGATGCGGTTAACGCGGGTTGGAAACTGGCGGAGGTCGTGCGTGGCCGTGCTTCTCCCAGGCTGCTCACAAGCTATGAAATCGAGCGCAAGCCGATCGCCCATCGCAATACACGATTTGCTGCACAGTTTGCAGATTCGGTTGGCCTTTACGTTCCCTCGCCAGCGGTGGAAGACAACAGCGAAGCCGGAGAGGCGGCGCGGCGGCGAGCCGGCGAGTACCTCGCCCGGCATGGTCGCGAAGAGTTCACGATTCCCGGCTTTACCTTCGGCTATCGTTACGACGGTTCACCCGCCATCATACCCGACGGGACCGTTAAACCTTACGACGCACCCGGCGTCTATGTGCCGACAGGCAAGCCAGGCGGGCGCGCACCACATATCTGGCGCTCCGACGGCAGTTCGCTGTTCGACCATTTTGGATTCGATTGGACACTGCTTTGCTTCGCGGAAGCCGGAGATGGCGCGCGCGCGTTTGCCGCCGAAGCGGCTCGGCGAGACGTCGGCCTCAAGATAGTTGATCTTTCGGATGAACCTGTCGCCGCCGACCTCTACGAATTGCCATTCGCCTTGATCAGGCCCGATCAAATCGTCGCGTGGCGTGGACCGGAGCCACATGAGTCCGAAGTGCAAAACATATTCTCTGCCTTGCTGGCAGATTGATCATGGGTTCGATCATTTGATGATCGCCGTAATGTGAGTGGTCTCAACCACCTGTCATTCGCAGTTGAATGCTCCTGCTGATTGGATTGGTCTGCCGGAATATCCCGGCAATTCCACACAGGAGACCAACATGTATCGAAAAGCAATCCTGAAAACACTAGGCGCTGCGGTGTTACTTGCCAGCGTCACGGCGGGTACGCAAACCAGCGCCAGCGGGCTGGCCAATCGTAATCACGGTGGGGTTGGCCCGCATATTAATGCACCGCTACCGTTCAATCGCCAGGCGGTCAGCATAAATGGCAATGGCGATACAGCCTCCGGCGGTTGCCAGTGGACACGTGAACAAATCCGCCATAACGGCAAACTCGTTTGGCGTCCATTGCTCCAGTGCTACTATGGCTGGTAACGGACAGGAAAGGTGGCTCCGGTTGAGCCACCTTTCCTGAACGCACAATGTTTCACAGACAGGCAACTCCAGCGCCTCTCGCCGGGGTTAATCCAGGAGTGCGGTTCAGGCCTTGTGCCACGCCTCGCTCCCGATACGTGGCCGGCGATAGCGCCGCAGGACCATGTGCAGCCACATCGCGTCAACATGGAACCAGGCGTTCAGACCGCAGCACCTTCCAAAGAATTGCGCTGATCAACATCGGTAGGGCCCGAATATCGCTTGCCCGTTGCCTGCCGCTTGCTGTTGTGACCTGCCGCCTCTGCAGATCCGGAACACCCCACAAGAGTGGCTGCGGGACCCAGCAACTTCACCATTACATCCCCATACATGCCAATACTTGCCAGTATTTGCCAGCCGATTTGACGCGATGAAGTTTGTCGGGCAAGGCCGTGCCGGCGGCCCGCTCAAGATGGCGTGGTTTACTTTTCGGGAATGCGCCCTTTGTTGACCCATTGGCGGCAAACGGTATGGTGCGAAACACACACACCAGCCGCCCTTGCGTGCGGACCAGCTAACCGACGGATCAGCTCATGAAACTGCATGGATATTTTCGCAGCTCGGCCTCCTGGCGTCTGCGTATCGCCTTTGCCCTGAAGGGCGTAAAAATCGATGAGCAGGAATTTTACCCATTGCGCGACGGAGCCCAGCGCGCTCCGGATTTTCTCAAGATCAATCCGCAGGGACTGGTCCCGGCCATCGAAACCGATGATGGCCATGCGCTGACCCAATCCCTGGCGATCATCGAATGGCTTGAAGAAACCCGTCCCGAACCGGCATTCCTGCCCAAAGACCCGATCGATCGCGCCAAGGTGCGGGCAATGGCCATGGTAGTCGCCTGCGAAATCCATCCGGTCCAAAATCTGAAGGTGTTGAACGCGGTCAAGGCACTGGGCCATTCAGACGACGAGGCGACGGCCTGGGCCCGCCACGTGAACTTCGAGGGGCTGGAAGCCTTCGAAGCACTGTTGCAGAACACCAAGGGCCCGTTCTGCTTTGGAGATGCGCCCGGGCTGGCCGACATTTGCCTGATCCCCCAGCTCGGGAATGCCCGCCGCTTTGGCGCCGACCTCTCCGGCTTCAAGCGCATTCTGGAAGTCGACGCCGCGTGCAAGGCCATTCCCGCCTTTGCCAATGCCGTGCCGGACAAGCAGCCGGACGCGGTGTAGCCACGGAGCGTTGCAACGAAAGGGACGGCGGGTAGTCGGCGCATCCCGGTCCCGCCGGAGAGCGTGGCCGTGGCCAATCAATAGGGCTGACAGGGGAGCCGCAATGGCAAACCAACGGCAGTACATGCCGTTCCGACTTCTTGCGCCCACCGATGGGGCTGTGCACCAAAAAGAATTCAACGCGCGGCGCCCAACGGAACTCAAGCGACTTTTTTATCGGGTTGCTCCAACTCAATATTCTTACGGTCAATATGGGTCATTTTTTATCAAGGCCCTTTCCCTTCTTCCGCTCGTAGCTCCCAAACACAAGCAAATGTATCCATTTGCTTTCGGTGTGAAAATTGACGTATCACAACGCTGTCGAGTTTGGCATGCCTGAACGAAATCATTGTGCTACGCCAAGAGCAACCGAACTGCGATGGATCCGCGAATGGATGGCAAAACGCTACTAATTGCCCCCGGAATACTTGCTGCACGGTTTCCCAAACTGGCGGTAATTGGGCTGCTTGTGCTGCTTGTGGCGTCTTTTCTGTCGATACCCCGTCTCAATTTTGACAACAATCTCGAACGATCCTTCTCTACGAGCAGCGAACATTCCAAAACTTATGCGCGCGTTATGCGCCGGCTGGGTGCGCGTTTCGAAGATGTAACATTCTTGATCGAGGGGCGCCGCCCGTTCGGCACAAAAGACTATGCAACGATGCGTGAATTCGCCCTTGAACTCCAACTGGACCCGGCCGTTGCATCAGTTCTCTCACCCTTCGCAATGAGATTTGCAAAGAACCATCCACACTTTCCGGGCGAGCCCGTATTTCCGGCACAGTTGGACGACAAGAAACTCTCGGCAAGGCTTTCCAAGGCTCGAAGTGGAGGGGTGCGAGTTAGGGACCTAATCAGCGAAGATCGTAAGTCGGCAATCATTGTTGCCGCGGTCAGGCTACGGCGCGACGGTGGGTTGCAAGCGACATTGAATCGGTTTTCGGGCTTGTCGCGGCAATTCACGACGCCCAACATACGATACTCGATGGGAGGGAAAGCAACTGCTCAAACGGATTTACTTCGGGCCATTAAGGTTGATCTGATTGTCCTCAATTTGGCAGGATCGCTCATTGCCGCACTGCTGGCGCTTATAATTTTCCGCAATTTTCGTTACGCTGTCCTTGCTCTTTTGCCAGCCGTGCTGGCTGCAAATGTATCTCTTAGTGCTTATGTGTGGCTCGGTTACCCGGTAACGGTGATTAGCAATACTCTGCCGATATTGGTTCTGATCATTGGATTGGCCGACAGTGTGCACCTGACGTTATACTTTTTGCAGGAGCGACAGGCCAGTGAACTGCCATCGCGGCTGAAGGCAACAATTCGCGCCGTCGGCCCAGCTTGCGCATTAACATCGATCACCACGGCGATTGCCTTCCTGGCAATCGCAGTCTCGGACAATCCGCAATTGTTCGAGTTTGCAATCACTGGCGCAACAATGGTATTGTTGGCCTATGTCACGGTTATGTTGAGTTTTGTTGTTATCCTGCGAATTACCCTGCGTGGCCACAAGCCATTGGCAGATTTTTCTACGCGGCTGACAGTGCCGCAATCTGTTTTCACCATGGTATTCAGACATGGCAACAAGACGATTGTGGCAGCCATTATATTGGCGATGCTTGCAGGCCTGGGTTATAGCCAATCGAAGGCGTAGTTCAATTTCGCTCGCAACGTACCCGAGAGCAGTGTAGCACGAGTCGCCAATACAAAGATTCAAGATACATTTGGCGGGCTGTTTCGGATCTGGATTGAGATTGATGTGTCGAAGGAGCGGGGATTGGCCGGCTCAGATGGATGGAACAAGCTGGTTCGCGTAACCACCGCGGTTGAAAAAGCTGCTCCCATGGCGCCTGTCATATCACTGGTGGCCCTGGCGCGATGGCTTGGGCGCCCTGATGCAATGCCATCGCAGCGGGAAATTGGCGACTTGCCCGACTTTTTACTTGGCGTACTCTACAACAAGGACAGAGGTATCGCTCGCGTGCTGGTCTTGGCGCCTGAACCAATGCGGAGTGAGGAAACCTTGTCGCAACACGATCGCCTGACGGCAGCAGCGCTGGCCAGCGACGCGACGGCTGTTACAGGCCTGCCCGTTATTCTTCGCCACGAGAGTATTGCTATTATCAAGCAATTGAGTTCCGGCCTGGTGTTGGCCTGCTTCATATGCGTTCTCTTGATTGCAGCCTTCTTCCGTTGGCTAGGTCTGCTTTGGGTTCTGATTATTCCAAACCTGTTGCCATTATTGCTTGTTGTCTCCTCGGTTCATATACTGAACAATGGTCAAATTGATCCGGTCGTTGTGCTTGCCCTTACAATCGCATTTGGTATTGCGGTAGATAATTCGATTCACCTTGTAAACATGTATGCCTGGTTGAAATCGCGAGGATTAGCGGGCGCAGATGCACTTCGCCAATCGATGGAGCGGACCGGGCAGGTCATGATTGTAACGACAGTCATCATGGTTGGCTCGTTTCTGGCGTCCCAGGTGAGCGATTTTTCGACGGTCCGGCTGTTTGGCCAATTGCTGATATTGGCCCTGGTGACCGCGCTTGCATGCGATCTGCTATTATTGCCGGCCTTGCTACGATTGCGATGGATACGGCGTTGACAACATCTATTTTCAAATCACTGGCGGTACTACCATTCCTGGCCCTTGTTCATGGCCCGGCGGTAGCCAACGATTTTCTTCGGAGCCTGTCAGGGTCGTGGAACGGCGCCGGTTGGGCGCGCCGTGATCCCGGCGCGCCGAGCGAGCGGCTTCGGTGCCGCGTCATCAATCGCTATTTGGCTGGGACCTCAAGCGTCGAGATGATGGGCCGCTGCGCTGCGCCGGGAAAAAATCGTCGCTTTCGGGTCACGCTCAAGTATGAGGCTGGCGTATACGTGGGGCGTATCGGCTCCGATGCATCAGGCGGCAGCGCCGAGGTTCGCGGCAGAAAGTCCAATGACGCGCTCTACCTGAAATACGTAGCGAAGGTCCGGGAAACCGGCGAGACATTGTCGGGGAGACTCGTCCTGCGCAAAACGGGTAGCGGATTTTCGATAGTGACCACTGGTACGATCGTCGAAACCGGAAAATCCGCTACATTGGGTTCGATCCGCTTTGTGCGGAAACGTTGAGCATACCGTAATCCAGAGTGGGGACCCAGCTGAGCAACCATGTAACCGATGATAATAATAGTTTGTAGACGCGGCTGGAACCATTAGTATATCCTAGTTTAAGTGGAGCAAAACTAGAGACACAACAGCCAATCGATATACGAATTTGAATACTGCCACCGCATAAAATCGGCACACCTATTTACAAACCGTGCGCGTGGCATCCACCAACGATGTAGCTATTGACAGCCCATCTAGGTAACATTGCAGCTTTCCAAAAAGATTGAATGCGTAATCCGTGGCACACAGATGAGATTTGTTGCGACGCAGTAACTCAATGCCAATTGAAGTCGGGCATGCGAGCCTCTCTATGTACGGGCCAAAAATTTGAGGCCCAAACACCGCTATTCTAAATGTTGGTTTTTCGCCGATCTATCCGGGCATTCTTGAATGCTCGCTTAGGCCATCGATCCCGAAAGAATGGGAGGTTGTGTGGAAACGTGGGTTTAATTTGAGATGCGTCAGTGATTAATCCGCGGCGGCGGTAGATTTCTGCCTGCATCAGTCGATGCAACCGAGATGTTGCCCAAGAATGATTGAGTTCGAAAATTGGACGAAAAGGCCGGACTAACCAGCGTATATACGGTTGTCAAATCATTACCAGCCAATGAAGTTTGGCTACACAATGATTATCATCGTCAGAACTTTCGATTGATAGTTTGGCAATCCCCTCGAAATCCCCCTGCGTAAGGACAGTCAAAGAACGTGGCTGGTCAATTTCAACAATTCTAACGAGGAATACGAATGTGTGCGGCAACCAACCTTTGGCCTGAATACGAACCATCGTTCCACTTCCATCTGACGCTCCTTGGTCGATCAATTCAGTATTTAAATACACGCTATAAGACGAATCTAAAAGGCGCTCTGGCGTTTTTACGATCCCCATCAACTCTTCAGGTTTGGCGTCAAATTCATAGAATGTTGTGAGGTCAAAATCGGGTTTCCAATGTTCACCAAATATATTCACTCTCAATTCTCAACTGAATTTCAGTATACCGTGGTCGACCAATGTTAATCGAAAGTTTCCAGCTGTCCCGAGTTTTTTTGCCCAGGCCTTCGCAGGATACGGTTCTTGCATAGGATAAAGCCAGAGCCGAACTCTGTCCAGCTCGTAAGAATGTGGTCAACAATTTGGGCGAGTGTTTAGTCGGGCGGGCATGTCAACCGATGTCGTTGAGTTTCGCGTTTTGGGTCAGTTTGTGGGTCGTTCGACAAAGCAGCTTGGCTAGGGGCGCTTAAGAAGCTTTGCCGACAGTTCTTGGCAGGTCGAGCGTATCTGCCCTGCTCCCGGTCGCGGACATAGAACCATCCGATGAATGGTTGCGGTTTCCGGTTCCACCAGCCGACAGCTTGCCAGCCTCCGGGCCAAATCCCTCACTGTCCCGGCTATCCGGTCGGTCCTGCCACTGCAGGTTCGCCACCACCGGCCACGTTGCCAGCGCCTATTGACTGTATACATATAATATGTATACATACATTATCTGATCAAAGACCGGGAGTGAAATTATGGCGTCCAAGGAAAACACAATCGTGCTCGTTGGAGGCGGCATCGGCGGCCTCGCCGCAGCGCTGGCGATGTCGCAGGCGGGGTTCAATGTCACCCTTCTGGAGCAGGCTCCGGAGCTCGGTGAAATCGGCGCCGGCATCCAGCTTGGACCCAACGCCTTCGCCGCCATGGACGCACTTGGGTGCGGCCCCCGGGCGCGGGCGCGCGCCGTCTACAATACCGAATTGCTGATGATGGATGCGCTCGATGAATACGAGATCGGCCGCCTCGATGTCGGCGAGGATTTCCGCAATCACTACGGTAATCCGTATGCCGTGATCCATCGCGCCGACATTCATCTTTCGATCTACGAGGAAGCACAGACCCATGACACCATCCAGGTCGTCACCGACTGCCGGATCGTCGATGTCGATATCAGCGACACTGGCTGCAAGGTGAAGGACCAGAAGGGCCGCGAATTCGAAGGAATTGCCCTGGTCGGCTGCGACGGCAGCAAATCGGTTGTGCGCGACAAGCTGATTGGCGACCCGCCGCGTGTATCAGGCCACGTAGTCTATCGCGCGGTCTGCCCGGTGGACCAATTCCCGGAAGACTTGAAATGGAATGCGGCAACGTTATGGGCCGCGCCCAAGGGCCATCTGGTACATTATCCGCTGCGCGGCGGCGAAGAATACAACATCGTTGTGACCTTCCACAGCCGCCAGCAGGAGGAGTGGAGCGTCAAGGAAGGCTCTCGCGAGGAAATTCAATCCTACTTCACCGGTATTTCGCCCAAGCCCCGGCAATTGGTGGAACTGGCCAACACGTGGCAGCGCTGGGCAACCGCCGACCGCGATCCGACCACCAAATGGGGCAAAGGCCGCGCCACGCTGCTTGGCGATGCCGCTCATCCGCCGTTGCAATACATGGCGCAGGGCGCATGCATGGCGCTGGAGGATGCCGTCGTGCTGCGCGAATGCATGCGCGTTACCGACCGAGATATCGAAAAAGCCTTCCGCATGTATGAAGAACTGCGCATTCCGCGCACCGCGCGCGTTGTTCTGTCGGCGCGGGAAATGGGCCGATTGTTCCACGCTGAAGGCGCGGAGCGGCTGGTGCGAAATTCCCTGTGGAAGGGACGCACACAGGAGCAATATCGCGCCAACCTCGACTGGCTGTATGGATGGACAGTCGAAAAATGCCTCGACTAAAACAGGCGCAAGGCAAGTCCGGCCCGGGCAGCGATGGCGACGGCGAAAATCTGTTCGTCCATTCCATGCCCGGTCACTACATCCGGCGCGTGCAGCAGGTCGCGGTCCGGCTGTTTTCCGAAGACATCCCGGACGACATAACCCCGGTGCAATTTGCCGCCTTGTCCGCACTGGCAGACAGGCCAGGTCTTGGCCAGGCTGCACTGGCGCAATTGATCGGCTATGACCGGGCAACCATTGGCGGCGTTATCGACCGGCTGGAGACCAAGGGACTGGCGCAACGCAGGCCAGACCCCAACGACCGGCGCTCCAACATCCTTACTCTTACTGCCGGCGGCCGCGAGATCGTCTCCCGCACCAGGCCGAAGGTGCTGGCTGTTCAGGACAAACTGCTTGCGCCGCTGAGCGATGCGGAGCGCGAAGAATTTTCGCAAATGTGCCAGAAAATCATTTCCGCTTACGGCGGTTAATATTGCCAGCCATCCTGACAGCAATTGACAGGAGGCCATGCCAAGATCGAGATTGTTCGAGAAAACCTCTCACCCGCAGAGCAGCTTTCATGGCCTACGACGAATTGTTGTCGATGCGATTTCGCGACGCATTGCCAGTCCGCAAGGGCTACAGCGAAAAGCGAATGATGGGCGGGCTCTGCTTCATGCTGAATGGCAACATGATCGGTGGCGCGGACCGGACGAAGGACGGACAGGGGCGGTTCATGTTCCGCGTCGGCAAAGAGGGACACGAAAAAGCACTGAAGCTGAAAGGCGCCCAACCAATGATTATGGGCGGGCGCATGATGCGCGGATTTATCTTTGTCGATGAAAAGGATTGTAAGGGCAAGGCGCTGGACGCCTGGATCAAGCGCGCGCTTGAGTTCGTCGAGACCCTACCAAGGAAATGATTGTCGAGAATATCGCCATGACCCATTCGACTGCGAAGACGACCGCAAAATCCTGGTGCTTCCCTGATGATACGCTCGGCTTTCTCGGCGACCTGAAATCCAACAACAACCGGGAATGGTTCAACAACAACAAGGCGCGTTACGAAACTGCTATCCGCGATACTGGCAACACGTTTTGCTCGCTGATCGAAGGTCAGCTCGGCGATGGGACCGGGGCCGGATACTTCAGCAAAATTTTTCGCGTCCATCGCGACGTGCGCTTCTCGAAAGATAAGACGCCGTGCAATGCGCACCTGCACATCGCATTTTCGCCGGTGGGCAAGAGCCGAGCCGGGGCGGCATTCATGTTCGGGCTGGATACCAAAAAAATGTCGGTCGGAACCGGTGTATTTGCCTTTGACAAGAAGTATCTAGACGTGTTCCGCAAAACAATTGCCGGGCCGGAAGGTAAGGCAGTGCAGGCGATGCTGGACAAGCTGTCGCGGACCGGCGCCTCCATAAGCGAACCGGATTTGAAACGCGTGCCGCCAGGATTCGATCCCGATTATCCGCGCGCCGACCTGCTGCGGCACAAGGGACTTGCGGCATGGTTCACCTACGACGATACAGGTCTGGCGACCAGGCCCGGAATTGCTGCGCAAGTGGCAAAGGATTTCAAGAAACTCAAGCCGTTGATGGATTGGCTGGAGGCATTGTGAACCGTATCGAGCGTTTGCGGCAGCCACTTTGTGATTTACTTTGCCCGGTTCCATTTAACACTCTGCACCCTTGTTTCATCATTCGCTGTTTCTGCCGCATTCGGCCGGCGGTGACCTTCAGGCTTTCTTACTTGTCGCGCAGGAGCACGCCAGCTGCAACGATGTTGGCGCCATCGAGCGCCAGGTTGCGGAAGGAAACATCCAGCTCCACAGCATTTCCATCCAGAAATATATCCACGTGGCTGGAAATCGAAATGCAAACTTCGCGCGGGTCATCCAGAAACCCCCGCCCGCGGGCTTTCAAATAGGCTTCCTTGGCTGTCCATATCCGCAGAAAGTTATGGCTCCGTTCGGGTCCTGAAAATTGTTCCAGCCAAACCTGTTCTTGCGGATGCAGAACATCGGATACCGGGACCAAGTCGTCCTGAAGCGGTTCAAAATCGACACCGCAACGCCGGTTGGCTACGGCAATCATCGCGTAGGGTCCGTGCCCTGACAGCGAAACAAAAAAACCGCCAGGACAATCGACCCGCGGTGCGCCGTCATCATCATAAATTACCCGCACATTTTCACCGGAAACACCGGCGAGAACACCGACCAGCGAGCGCGTCAGCGTCCTGCGCGCCAGAAAATAGAGTCTGTCATTTGTGGCCGGGCGCGCCTCGTCACGATAGTCATCCGGCCCCGGCGATGGCGCGAGCATGGGAAGCACGCGCGGGTCACGCAGATCCACCACAAGCACCTTGCACCAGTTTTCCCGCGCGGAGGCCGGCTTGGCGAACTCGTCCAGCGCATCAACATAGTGCCAGTCAATGCTCACGCCGCACCGCCGGTAACAGGGTTTCCGTCCGAATCCGGTTCCAGCAACTCGCGAATTCTGGCCCTCAAGGCGTCGCGGACATCGCGGAATGCAGCAAGCTTGGTCTCGCGCGATCCTTGAAAGGCGGTTGGATCGATCGTTGGCCAATAGATGGTCTCGACCGCCATGGCGCGGGTAAACTCGACTGCCGTGTGATGAGCTTCCGGAGATAGCGAGACGATCATATCGAATGCGGTGTCTTCCAGATCCGCAAAAACCCGCGGTTCATGTTGCGACATATCAATCCCGATTTCCGCCATCACGGCGACCACGAACGGATTGATTTCTCCTTCGCGCACACCGGCCGACTGGACGTAAATATGCCTGCCGTACAAACGTTTTGCCAGCGCCTCGGCCATCGGCGAGCGGACGGAATTGAACGTGCAGGCGAACAATATTGCTTGCGGCCGGTGTCGCGACCGGCGCAGTTGAGAATCGGGCAACGTCAACGCACGATCTCCATCCACGGGGGCATGAGTCACCCGCGCCAATGCAGGGCGGTCACCAGTGTGAACAACCGCCTGATCGTGTCGAAATCGCAGTCAATCTTGCCGGCAAGCCGCAATTCGAGCAGCGTCGCGCCTTCGTTGTGCAGGGCGCGACGTCCCATATCGATCGCTTCGATCTGAGCGGGAGTCGCGGTCCGGATCGCGTCGTAATAGGTTTCGCAGACCATGAAATAATCTTTCAGTATGCGCCGGAAAGGAGACAGGGAAAGTATGTGCACGACAATTGTTACGCCATTGTAGCCGCGAATATCCAGCGCCAGCTTGGCGTCATGCAGCGAAATATTGAGCGTGTAAGGCCCCGCCGCGCTGCCGGGAACGGCGAACGTGTTTTGCTCCACCAGATCGTATATCGCGACCGCGCGTTCCTGCTCCTGGTTCGGCGTTCCCCTGGCAATTGAATCCGGATCCAGCGTCACGCTGATCAGCCGCTGTGCATCATCGGCTTCACTCATATCCTGCCTAACTGTTTCTTCGGATCGCAACCGACCGGGCGTGGGCATGCAGGCCCTCAGCATGGCCCAGAGCGATAGCTGCGCTGGCAAGAGCATCCAGCGATTGCGGCGAACATTTCAGGATTGACGTGCGCTTCATAAAATCGAGCAGGTTGAGCCCGGATGCAAAGCGGGCGGAGCGCGCCGTCGGCAAAACATGATTGGAGCCGCCGACATAATCGCCGATCGCTTCGGGCGTATAAGCCCCGATGAAAATCGCACCGGCATTCTTGACCTTTCCGGCCAGGGCATCGGCATCCGCGCTCATGATCTCAAGGTGTTCGGCGGCGATCCTGTTCACATAAGGCAATGCGTCTTCCAGCGCATTGCATGTGATGATCGCGCCGAAATCGCGCCAGCTTGCGGCAGCAATGTCTTTGCGCGGCAGATCGTTCAGCTGCGATTGCAAGCTCGCCTCCACCCGGTCTGCAAGAGCGGAATCGCTGGTAATTAGCAGGGATTGGGCAGCCGCGTCATGCTCGGCCTGTGCCAGCAGATCCGCGGCGATCCAGTCGGCATTGGCATCGCCGTCGGCGAGGATCAACACTTCAGATGGGCCGGCGATCATGTCAATGCCAGTGCGGCCAAAGACCTGGCGCTTGGCAGCGGCGACATAGGCATTGCCCGGTCCGACGATCTTGTCGACGGCCACAATCGACTGTGTGCCGTAGGCTAGGGCGGCAATCGCCTGCGCGCCGCCCACGCGATAGATTTCGGTTACCCCGGCAAGATGCGCCGCTGCAAGCACCAGCGGGCTTACTTCCCCCTGCAGCGCCGGAACCACCATCACAATGCGTTCGACTCCGGCAACCTTCGCCGGCACGGCATTCATCAAAACCGAAGACGGGTAGCTGGCGGTGCCGCCGGGAACATAAAGCCCCATCGCGGCAATTGGCGTCCAGCGCCAGCCCAGCTCGACGCCTGCTGCATCCACAAAACGGGAATCGGGCGGACGCTGTTTCTCGTGATAGGCCGCGATCCGCGCGCTTGCGAATTCAAGCGCTTCGAATGCTTGCCGGTCACATTGCACACAGGCGGCCTCGATCTCCTCAGCTCCGACTTTCATGGGTGTTACAGTATAGTCGAGCTGATCAAATTTCTTCGTGTATTCGGCAAGCGCCAGGTCACCTCGGGCAGCCACGTCGGCGATAATCGCCCGCACGGCGTCATCAACATCCTGCGCCGCCTCGCGTTTTTGCCCCAACAGGGCGGCGAACCCGTCTTCAAAGTCAGCCTGGGCCATGGATAGCCGAAGGGCCATTATATTGCTCCACATATGCGCGGTTTGGCGCTGGATCAGCGTGCCGAAACCGGGTATACAATTTCGCTCGATACACTACGATCCATTTCAGTTCGCGTCTCCGGCGCCCTCACTAGAGGGTGTGTCGGTATCTGGCAAATCATGCTCAGGCCGCGCCCGTGTCCGCCACTCCGGACCAAGGTCGTGCAATTGCGCGTCGATACACTCGACGTCCAGGCGAATCGCTGCTCCTGCCGAAAAATACAAGGTAACCTGACCGGAAGGGGCATCGCCTGCATCAAAAGCTATGCTCAGCAGATTGAGCACACTTTCGCCATCGCCTTGATCAAAGCCGCTGCGCCGCACCCCGCGCACGTAATCGAAATGCAATCCCGACAGCCGCCGCCGCAATGCGCCGTCCACGGCTGCGGCCCAGTCGAACCTCGAAGCGACAAGCGCGAAACGCCGCGCTGCAGGGATGAAAGTTATATCGCCTACGCGAGTGATTGCGTCCTGCAGGTGTGCGGAAATGATCTCGATATCTTCTTCGTCAAAGGCAACAAGGTGCATTCGCGTTGAATCTGCGGCCAGGCCCTTGTTGCGCGTGCTCTTTGCCATCGTCCTGCTATGCTTGTGGCGCCGTGCGAAACCGCGGTTACCGGTTTGTCCCGTACAACGATGCTCTACGCATTAGATTCGATCCGCTTTTGAGCGCCTTGTTGATTTCACCGATGCGCAAGCCGATCCGGCTCAAATTCAACTTGTTACGCACTATCCGTCATCCGAAACACGCTCGACCTGTGCGCCACAGGCGGCAAGTTTCTCTTCCAGCCGTTCGAACCCGCGATCGAGATGATAAACGCGATGCACCGTTGTTTCCCCTTTGGCGGCCAGGGCGGCGATCACCAACGAAACCGATGCGCGCAAATCGGTAGCCATGACTTCCGCGCCGATCAACTCGGGCACGCCTTCGATAATCGCCCGGTCGCCGTCCAACTTGATGCGCGCGCCGAGCCGCGCCAATTCCTGGACATGCATGAAGCGATTCTCGAAAATCGTCTCGGTGATGTGGGATGTGCCATCGGCGCGGGTCATCAACGCCATGAACTGCGCCTGCAAATCAGTCGGAAAGCCGGGAAATGGCTCCGTCGTTACGTCAACCGGCATGATACCGGAACCGTTGCGGCCAATCCTGATGCCCGTGTTGGTGGGCGTCACGTCCGCCCCGGAACGGGCTATTGCATCCAGCCCGGCCTGCAAGAGTTCAGGACGGACGTTTTCCAACAGCACATCGCCGCCGGTCATGGCGGCAGCCATCGCAAACGTGCCCGCCTCGATACGGTCCGGCAGGACCGTGTGGCGCGCGCCATGCAAGCTCGTGACGCCCTCAACCACGATCTCGCTCGTGCCGGCGCCACGAATCACCGCGCCCATCTTGTTCAGGCAGTCGGCCAGGTCGCGAATTTCCGGCTCCCGCGCGGCGTTGCGGATTATTGTCTCGCCACGCGCCAGCGCCGCGCCCATGAGCGCGGTATGCGTGCCGCCGACGGTAACCTTGGGGAACTCGACTACATTGCCCTTGAGCCCGTCCGGGGCTTTCGCAACCACGTAACCGGCGTCTATTTCGATCTGCGCACCGAGGCGTTCCAGCGCCATGAGCAACAGGTCGACCGGACGTGTTCCGATGGCGCAACCGCCGGGGAGCGAAACCCGTGCCTCACCCATGCGCGCCAGCAATGGCGCAAGCACCCAGAAACTGGCGCGCATCCGCGACACCAAGGCATAGGGCGCGGTCGTATCGACGATTTCCCTGGCGGTAAAATGAACGGTCTGACCCGCGTTGGGCTGATCACCGGCGCGCTTGCCGTCGATCTGGTGATCAGCGCCGTGGTTCGACAGGATGCGGCGCAATTGCGCGACATCGTTGAGGTCGGGCATGTTTTCAAGCGTCAGCGTATCGCTGGTGAGCAGCGAGGCGATCATCAGCGGCAGCGCCGCGTTCTTGGCGCCGGATATCGGAATGACGCCATTCAGCCTGTGGCCGCCGGTGATACGAATTCGATCCATTACATCCGCCTTCAATCGTGCCTGGCTTGGCTGAACGCCTGCCCGCCGGCTAGTCGTCCTCCCCGGTAAGGGACTTGCGGCCACGGGCCTGCGCCTTTCGCCGACGCAAGTTCTGGCGCAACGCGGCAGCCAGCCGCAACGCCTTCTCGTCCTTTTCCGCAGCGCGCCGATCGCTGACTTTATCACCCGGCGATTGGCCCGATTGGCCGGAACCCTGCCCTTTTCCGCTGTTGGTCGCCATAACCGGCCCTTCCAAAAGCCTCGGAAACTCGAAATCGCGCCGCTTATAGCATGACAGGCCCGGCACACCAGCGCTACCCGCGCCGGCCCGCCCGCCAGACCCTGGCCGGTGCTGCGGGCAGCGCAAATTTCGCTGCGCGCAGCCTTGCCTCACCCGCTGGCCTGTGGCAAAAGCCGCCGCATAATTGCTGCACCGCCGCAGGAAAACCCGGCGTGCCGGCAATCGGCTGCTGTAGCTCAGTGGTAGAGCACTCCCTTGGTAAGGGAGAGGTCGACAGTTCAATCCTGTCCAGCAGCACCATTTAATTCATTGTTTTTATTTTTGTTTCCTGTTTTTCTATCTTTATCTTGCTTACTCTCAAGCCATATTACAATCATATTACAGTCGATATTACAGATGTACGTCTCCAACGAGCCAATTAGAATCGACCCATGGCACGCTCGAAGGTCATCAATCAGAAGTCATTCAACGACGGCCGAGTCGTCCTGTACCAGCTGGAAAATCGTCCAAAGAAGCTCTGGCTCTGTCGCATCAAGGTGCCAGGAGGGACTGGCTACATCTATCGGGGAACGGGCACATCTGACCTATACGAGGCTCGTAAGTTTGCCGATGATCTGGTCGATGATCTACGATTGAAGATAAGGCTCGGACAAGCAGTTACAGGCCCATCGTTTGCCGAGATGGTCGAGGATTACCAGACTTCTCTTTCCTCTCGGGTATCAGGACCCACCAGACAGGAACGGGCCATCCTGGCCTTCCTGCGGACCTATGCCCTGCCCTATCTGCGCAAGACCAAAATAGCCGAGGTCAATCCAAAGCTGATCGACCAGTTCTTCGACTGGAGGCGACAAAACCCGGCCAAGGGAAAGTTACCCAGAGAAACGACCATCCTGCACGAGACCAGCCTGTTTTCGTCGTTCCTGAGATGGTGCCACAGACGCGGTCACATCGACCGGGAGATTCGCCTCAACAGACCAAAGCAGGATGGCAAGAGACGGCCCCATTTCGATAAGGGGGACTGGAACAAGCTCCTGCGGTTCCAGCCCAAGTGGATCAGAGCAGGCAAGGCTATAGCGCCCCAGATATACCGGTCACGCCTGTATCTGGGTCATTACATCGCCATTCTGGGCTGTACGGGCATTCGGGTCGGAGAGGCGAGAGGCTTACGCTGGCAGGACATCGACACCGAACCATCGGACGAACCCGGTATCGTCCACGTTATCCTGCACGTGAAGGGCAAGACCGGTATCCGGGAGGTTGTCTCCAATACCCCACTCCTGAAAGACTCGCTCTCGATCCTGTGGAAGCACCGGGTCAACGAGCTCGGCCATAAACCATCCCTTTCCGAGCCCATCTTCTGCCACGAGGATGGAAGCCCCATCGGCTCCTTCAAGAAGGGCTTCGAGACCGTCCTGAGAGAAGCTGGTATCGAACTCGACCGGTACGGTGAAAAGCGCACGATCTATTCCCTTCGCCACACCTACGCGACCTTCCAGCTCCAGGACGGGGTCAACCACTATGCCCTGGCCCGCAACATGGGCACGTCCGTCAAGATGCTCGAACAGTTCTACGGTCACGTCGCCAACCGAGCCATGGCGTCCGAACTCACCAAATCCCGGAAGAGGAAAGTGGGTGCAAAGATGGCGTGGGAGGAGTGAGTTAGCAGGACCACACCCCTATCCAGATTCGAACGCGACGCAGTATCCATAATCAAGAAAAATCCATCATGGGTATGATCCAATCAGCCCATAAAAACGTATTCGCGATGTCTGAAACAGGAGGAATCACCATGGCGCTTAATCTATCCAATGTTCTCGGCAATCAACCTGTTGCCTTGTCGCTGCTTAAGGTAATGGCTGAAAACAGCTTTGATTCTATTTTGATTACTGACGCCAGCAAGGCTGGCAAGATCATTTATGCAAACAAAGCATTCAAGACTCTAACCGGTTACAAGCCCGATGAAGTCTTGGGTAAGACACCACGAATACTACAAGGTCCGGGGACTGACAAAAAGGTTATTGATCGTCTCAGCAAGGCGCTTAAGACGGGCAAAAACTTCGAAGGGAAAGCTATCAACTACAAGAAGGATGGCACCCCTTTTATCATGTACTGGCGTGTTCTACCGGTCAAAGTCGGCCGCAGTATCGAAGCTTGGGTAGCAATTCAACGGGAAGGTGCAAATATCTAATTTAATAGAAGATAGAAAATTTAAATGGCACTGTTCGCAATCGAACCCTTTCCATGAATCTTTAAAGGGTTCGATCTAAATCGTTAGATGCTGGGAGGCTTGGTTTTGCGTTGCCCTCACATTTCCCCGATAGCGGCTGCGTATCGCCAGCTATCGGGGCTTATCATAAATTATGATAACCTCCCGCCAGGAGATCTGTTCACCCATCGGGTCCTTCAAGAAAGGCTTCGAGACCGTCCTGAAGGAAGCCGGGATCGAACTCGACCGGTACGGCGAAAAGCGCACGATCTATTCCCTTCGCCACACCTACGCGACCTGCCCGACATCAGCGCCTATGGGACAGTTCAGGGTGATTGCGTAAGGGAGGAT
>CAZTMN010000012.1:0-54218 GCA_964615275.1 uncultured Beijerinckia sp.
CAAGGAGTGGAGATGAGACAGAAATCCGTGAACGCGAAAGAAGCTGCCGAACGGGTCAGACCGAGTTGACGGGCCGCAGCGGCAAAACTGGCGTTTTCGACCACCTGCACGAAAGCACCCATAGCATCAGGCCTGTCCATTTCGATCCCAACTGTTTCCATGCTGGAAACAGTTATGAGTTGTGGCGCAATTGTTTTCGTTTAGTGCTTGCTCCATATCCAGACCATGCAAGGGTCGGCAAGGCCACAGCATTGGCAAAGGGGACAAATATGAAGATTCGACGCGCAGCAGATCGCGGTCACGCTGATTTGGGCTGGTTGAACAGCTGGCATAGTTTCTCGTTCGGAGAATATTACGATCCCGCGCACATGGGTTTGGGGCCATTGCGGGTGATCAATGATGACAGGTTTGCCCCGGGCGCCGGTTTCCCGACCCATCCGCACGCGGACATGGAAATCGTGTCTTATGTCCTGGAGGGTGCACTTGAGCACAAGGATTCAACGGGCGGAGGGTCCGTTATCCGCCCCGGTGAAGTTCAGCGCATGAGCGCCGGCACAGGAATCCGGCACAGCGAGTTCAATGCTTCGAGCGATGAGCCGGTCCATTTTCTGCAGATCTGGATTGTTCCATCAAAGAAAGGCTTGGCGCCCGGATATGAGCAGAAACAGTTTCCCGAGGCTGAAAAACGCGGACGCCTGCGGCTCGTTGCTTCACCGGACGGTCAGGAAAATTCGGTGATCGTGCATCAGGACGCCAAACTGTACGCAAGCGTGCTCGGTTCGGGCGATGCTGTTACACATGATCTTGGCAATGAACGGCTTGCATGGCTGCAGGTCGCGCGCGGAAGCGCCAAGATCAACGGGCAGATACTCGATACCGGAGACGGTGCTGCCATTGACAAGGCAGGCCTTATTGAAATCAGCGGTACATCCAAGGAAGCAGAATTACTGCTTTTCGATATGGCCGCATAGGTCGCAAAGGTGCTTCCGCGCCAGCCACCGCTGTCTCCTGCTGGCTGGCGCGGAGTCACCGCGACCCTTGACAGACCAAACAAGCCATTCTTCCATTTGGTCCACAATTATGGCTTTGCTAATTGCCCCCCTGGGAACCCTGCCAAACAGCAACACCGCGAACCGAAAAATCCGGAGATTGGAAAATCGCAACCCCAGACTGGCGCCGCAAATCGGCGCCAAACTCAAAAAAACCCGCCGGAAAAAGTCTCGTGGTCTCCAGCCCCTAACGTAACCCACGGAGACTACCCGCACTAACACCAGACCGGAGAGCGTCCCAAAATACAAGGTATGGCTGGCTGGGGCGGGAGGATTCGAACCTCCGCATGGCGGGATCAAAACCCGCTGCCTTACCACTTGGCTACGCCCCAAGATTCGCACTTCGGTGCGCGGCGGACCATAGTTGGACAGGGTCCGGGCTGCAACTGCCAGGCGCCATTTTCTGATATTTTTTGCGGCGGTCCGCTGGATTTGGCACCAGATCCAATCTTCGCGTGCGGTTGAACAAGGCATACCAAAACCCCGCTGCGCGGCCGCTAGGGCTTACACCGGTTCCTTGCCACGCTTGATCGAGCGTACTCAATTGAAATGACCTCAAATGCCTTGCGGGCTGGAAATTACGCCGTTATAACCCCGCCATTCCGCCGTCGGCTCCAGGACCGCGGCGTCTGTCGGGCGCAGTTGATCTGCGCGGGTCTGTGATAACAAGCGGATCGCGCGGAAGAACCCGCGAAATGTCGGAGTGTAGCGCAGCCTGGTAGCGCACCTGCTTCGGGAGCAGGGGGTCGGAGGTTCGAATCCTCTCACTCCGACCATTTTAATCTAACCAACTGAAATACATAATTTTTCTCAGGCAGAGAACCTGCTTAACCGTCTAGCCTTTAACGCGGAAATTGGACCGCAGCGCAACTGACTCGTGTCAGTTCGCATAGCCTTTTTCCCCGGTTGCAAATCACACTCCAACAAAAGACGCCGAAAAGTTCAAGGCCAGTTTTCCCTGGCAATCCTGTTGCAAGGCAGCATTTTATCCCTGTCGCGTGCGCACGAAAACAAGCCAAATTCAGCACCGCGGAACACAGGATTTCCGCCGTATCGGACAACACCGGCGGGGCAATTCTTCGCAGCTTCTTTTATTTTTGCTGTCACATTCGCGGTTTTTTCCCCCCTGATATCCGGGGATTGATACGTGCGCCTAACGCGTGGCAGCCTTGGCATCCGATACCGGTCTACCGACGATCAAACGACGTTTGCGTGTCAATTATGAATGCAATTTGGGTTTCGGCGTTGCAGTATTAATTTGAACCAGCCTGCTTCAGCAGCCGGGCCAACAGGCTGCTTCTCTGAATTTTTCCCAGTTCTGTTTTTGGCAAAGTCTCGACAGTAATTATAGATCCGATTTTGAGACCGCGGCTCGCGCACCACGATTGCAATGCTTTCGTTTGCACCGTCTCGCGCACCACTATAGCGAGAGCGATCTCTTCAATACCGTCGGCGCCGGGTTCTCCAAATGTGGCCGATTCAACAACTGCCGGATGCGTGTTGACGATTTCCTCAACAAGTTCGGGGGCTCTTTTTACACCGCCAGAATTGATCACCTCCGAAGAGCGCCCTTCGAGGACGAGAAGGCCATCGTCCATCAGCCGGCCGCGGTCGCCGGGATAAAACCAGCCGTTGTGAAAACCGGAATTATTGTCGGCGAGGTCACTGTCGCTCTGAAGATAGGGCTTTGAACTTCACCCCGTCCGCATCCGTACGATGCCGCTGGCGCCCACGGCAAGCGGGCAATGGTCGTCGTCTACAATTTCAACTTCCGCACCCGGTAAAACATAGCCTGTTGCGCCCTCAATTTTCAGCAAGTTGTCCGCTGTGCCGATGGCGACAGCTCCGGTTTCGGTTGATGCATATTGAACAACAATCTGATTACACAGATGGGCTTTTGCTTCAGCCAGCAAAGAGCGCGTCACCAGCGCTCCTCCAGTAAAGATTGTACGCAGCGAAGGACATGCAATCGGTGATATCTTCTGTTCGCCAATCATGTCCCGAAGCTGCTGGACCGAGGCCGCCATCGCATCAGGCTGATAGACGCTAATCATCTGCAACGCTTCGCGCGCTGATTCCGCCGATACAAGCGTGCGTCCCCCGCGCAGGACGTGGGCAGCCAGGCGAAAGCCCCAGGGGCCGTTCAATCCCGCAAGACACAACAGCCGCTCCCATGATCCACCGTTTATAGTGACGGACGGCCAGATTACGTGCTGATTGTGTGCATGCAACGTGGATGCAATCGCTTTGGGTCGGCCTGTGGATCCGGACGTTATTTCGATACAACAGATGCTGTCGGTACTCGCGAAGCCCGTGGCTGGCGCGCCGTCGCCACCGGCAATTTCAGAACCAAACCAGTCTTCGCCGGCAATCGCCTGACACATACCGGGGACGAGGCTCGCTCCTGGATCCTGCAAAAAAGTCCGCACCGGCAGACCAAGTGAGACCAGAAGCGGGGGCGTGTTCGCAAATACAATGGGATGCCCCAGGCGAAAAAGAGCCGCAGCCAGAATCAGGCTTCGAATAGGACTGGAAACCGCGATACAAACCGGTTCGTCCGGGGCCAATCGTAGCCTGGCAATACGAACCTGCGCCCGGCGCATGCCCTCGGCAAGCATGGCGTAAGTCACAAGACGGTCGGGTGCAATAACAGCAGGCTTTTCCGGACGCAACCGAGCGTGGAGCAAAACGAAATCAGCAAAGCTTACAGGAGCGTCACGCTGCACGAAGCACCTGACCGGCTAGAAGTGGAAATTCAGCCCCGCCCGTACGAGATTCGCAGAATCGAAGAACCTGAAAGAATAACCGGTAACGCGATCCATCCGCGTAACACTAGGAAATTTCATGTAAATATATTCGACCCGCGCCGACCACTTCTTGGTGATCGCATACTCCAATCCTGCCCCCAGCGCCCAGCCCAACGCAGAATCGCCACGATTGATGGACACAGGACGGTTTGGGTCGACAACGCTATTTCTGACATTGGCAAGTACGACCCCGCCTGTGACGTATGGTAAAATGCGCTGGATGGCCAAGCCTACCCGCCCGCGCACCGCGAAGAAGCTCCGAAGACTACTCGAATGCCTTGCCAGCAAAGGGCCAAAACTACTGGGATAAGCAAAGCGCGCGGAAGCGCTGGTTGCCGACGCTTCCGCCTCCAGGCCGAAAACAAAATTGGACAACTGTACATTGTACCCAAAATGAACGCCGCCAACGATACCCTTGCCGCGGAGAATGTGGGCAAATCCCGGGACAAACGGCGGCGCAATTCCGTTTAGCTGCACTACAACGTGTTTTGACCAGATTCCTCCCGCACTGGCGCCAACAAAGGCACCAGTCCAAGTAAATTGCGGAAGCATTGGCGATGGGGAACAACATCTTGCGCAAGCACGCCGCTTGCCGACAAGCAGGTGCCAATAGCCGTAGAGGCCATCAAACGCCTATGGCAGCCTCGCACTAAACAGACCCTCCGTGTCCGAATCAACCTGACGAGAATAGCACGGGGCGGCTGCCAACCATACTTAAGTCTGCAAGGCAACAACCTTTCCCCGAATTTTAGCTTCCCTCGACTTCTGCCAGTGAAAACACCAATATCGCGATTGCCGAGATCGGGCGAATACCATTCAAGGCCAAGCCTGAGATTTTCGCCATAGCGATGTATTGGAACGCCCGTGGACGGCAGGTACAGGAGGTTACGTGAGGCTTCAGCCGATAGCGTGGCGGTGCTGAGGCGCTGTTGGACATGGCTTTTTTGAACATGGGGATGAATATGAAAAATATTGCTTTGGTCGGATTGGGCGGTTGGGGCAAGCGTATCGTCACATCTGTTCAGGAAAATCGGACAAAGTACGGATCGCAACGGCCGTTGCCGGACATCCGGAACGCCATGCGGAGTACGCTGGCGCAAACGGCCTGAGTGTGACCGCAGACTATGCCAGCGTGTTATCCAACCCGGAGATAGACGGTGTGATCTCCTGCGGTCCGGCCTATCTTCATGCCGAGCATTCGCTGGCCGCGCTCCGTGCCGGGAAGCCGGTTCTGGCGATAAAGCCGCTGGCGCAATCGGCTCGCGATGCCATGGCCTTGCAGAGCGCCGCCGAGGAATCCGGCGTGCTCCTTGCGCTGGGATATGACCGATGTTTTTTTCCCAATGTCGTTGAAATGCGCAAGCGGTTGCTGTCAGGCGTGCTAGGTACGCCTTTGCATGCAGAAGGCAATTTTTGCGTCGACCGGTATCGCGGTTTTGACCGGCAGAACTGGAAAGCCAATCCCGAGCACGCAACGCCCGGCAGTCTTGCCGATCACATGCTTTACCTGATGATCGAAACGCTCGGGCCGGTCGCAGAGGTTCATACCAAGGGGCGTTATGATATTTCCGACAACGGGTTGGCAGACAGCGCCGCCGTGTTGCTCGGCATGAAAAACGGTACGACCGGAATGTTGACCGCTATTGGGGTGACAGCCGACTATTACCGGTTCCAGGCTTTCGGCTCAGACGGCTGGCTGCAAATTACAGGCTCTCAAAATCTTGTGGTCAGATCGGCCGACGGCCGCGAAGAAATCCTGACGCTCGATAACCGCGACGCTGTGTTCGGCGAGGTCGAGGCATTTGCCGATGCCATCTCCGGCGGGGCGCCATTCCCCGTGCCTCTGCGCGATGCGGTACATAGTGCTGCCGTTCTCGAGGCGATGACGAAGTCCGCTGCAACTTCCGCCCCGGTAGCGGTATAGGCTGCAGGAACGATCAACCAGCCCGGCCTCCTCCATATCTGCCTGGCTATTGGCGGCGGCAGTCCTGCCGGGCTAGTTGGCCGACGGCGTGCATACTACGTATGATCCTACGCTTGAGCCTGGATTTTAACGCACGGCGGGATATGGAAAGACATATTCCCCAATAATTCGCTGATAATCAGGAAGTTTTCCGGACAGGCCCCGGATTTGCCGGACAACAGATAAACGGGGTCTCATACCAACCATGTTTGCTTAGGAATCACCCCCGCAAGCCCGGCATGCTTGCCTGCAGGCGTCCTATCCAATACCGTCAGAAAAATTGCGTTCACCGTTTTGCCGTGATCATCGATACGTTCAGTCTGTTGTCAGGAGAGAGAATTGGATTTCGCAAGCTCACCGGAATTGCGCTCCCAGGTGGTTCAGGCATGCCGCGTCCTTGCCCGTTTCCGGATTGTTGAAGGGTTTGGACATATCACGTGCCGAGTCCCAAACGCCGAGCGGATAATCATTACCCCGCGGAAGGCGCTAGGGCTTGTATCGTCCAATGAACTGGTTGAGCTGGATTTCGATGGCAATCAGGTAGCCGGGGGCCGCCCGCCCCTGGAAGGATTTATGCATCTGGAGGTTTACAAAGCCCGGCCGGACGTGATGGCGATTGCGCGGGGGCATCCGCGAAACGTAGCCGCATTTGCTGCAGCGGCGCAGCCACTGAAAATTGCCCACGGCTTCGGCGCAAACCTCGGGCATCTTGTTCCTGTCCATGACGATATTCGTCTCGTCACAAATCCAGAGCGTGGGGCCCACGTTGCCGAGGCGCTTGCCGATCACCAGGGAATTATTTTGCGCGGCAACGGGATGCTGGCGGTTGGTGAATCGATACCCCATGCATGCGTGAATGCCATATTCATGGAGGAGACCGCAGAATTGCAGTTGCGCGCCATGGCCGCGGGGCTGGAACCAAGATATTTTTCGCCGGAAGACGCCGCAGCGCGCAACGGCGATGACCGGGTCCACGAACCGGTTCGTGGCTGGGAATATTATGCCGGCGTTGCCGACGGGAAACTTTCGATATGACCCGCCAGGCGCTCTTGCGTTGACTGGATACGTTGGCATTCGGGAAGGTTTGCTAAATATCAGTAGCTTTTTTCGCTGCAATCGTTGGAGCAATGAAGACGCCATGGCCAAGCCAATTCTCGATCGCGCTGAAGTTGGGATCGATTTTCCGGAAAAATTCTATCACGGAACCTTTGGCAAAAGCAGCCGTTTTGATGTCCGCCGGGAAAACGACGGTGTCGCGATTACGCTCGATCGCGGAGAAAGCGAGAAGCGCCACGTCGAATTTCACATTCACTATTTCCTTTTGGAAGACATCCTCTCGTCCCTGACGGATGAATTGAAGGACACGGACTCAATTCCGCGCGAGCATCGCAAAAAATTGCTGAACGCGGCGCGAAAGATTTCCGATGCCCTAGGGTAACGCTATTTGTTGATGGACGATACCGGGAATCATTCTAGATCTGCGCCCTGACCAATCTCTCCGGCCCGCATCAAAACTTTCTGTGTCAACAATGGCCCGACCAATTCAAAGAACAAGGTTGTTGCAATTGCAACCGCCATCAATTGCTCACGCAGTTCGGGGAAGTGCGTGCTTGCCACCAGCGCCATGCCCAGCGCCACACCTGCCTGCGGGAGCAGCGCGATGCCGATTTCCGCAGAACGCCCCGACGCCAGTCCAGCTGAAACCCCGCCAATGCAACTACCGGCAACCCGCGATCCAATCCGCAAGACTATATAGGCGACAACAATTAACCCGATATTCCTGACGCTGTCGAACTGCAGTGTGGTTCCGGCGAGAACAAAGAACAGGACCATGAACGGCCACTCAATTTGTTCGATCTCGTGGAAGGGGCGGCTGTGGTGCTGCGCCAGGTTGGCAATGATTGCCCCTGCGATCATTCCTGACAATAGGAACGAAACCTGCAACCAAACCGCAATTCCTGCACATAGCAACACGAGTCCGAGTGCCTCCATTTGCGTTGGCTCCCCGGAGCGAAGCCGGCCAGTCAAATAGGCTGCCGGGACGCCCAGAATTCCCCCAAGGGCAATTGCACCACCAACTTCCCACAAACCATGCAGCAACACATCGGCGGAACCGTCTCCTGCTCCAGCGCGTGCGATAGCAAGCAGAAGTGCAAAGGCAATCAAACCCCAGGCGTCATCGACGGCAACAACGCCAAGCAGCGTGGCGGTGACGGGACCATCGGCATTGTTCTGCCTTGCGACGTCCTGGATCGCCGCCGGGTCCGTCGCCGTGGCCATGCCTGCAAGAACAAGGGCGAGCGGCAATGCGACGCCTGCAAGGAGCAATCCGCTGCCAACAATGGCCGCCGTCGACAATACAACCCAAAAGGACACAGACAGGATGCTGCGCCCGTTGCGTTTCAGAACCGCAATCGACAGGCGCCCGCCAAGCAGAAATGCCACCATCGTCAAAGAGATAGTGGCCAGAAAATCATACCAGGACTGGAACTCGCGTGGCAGAAGATCGAGTACAGCTGGCCCGGCAATCAGGCCAAAAAGCACCAGAAGCGTCACACGGGGCAACCGGGTGCGACGGCCCAACTCGTCAGCCAGCAGGCCCATGAGCAAAAGGCATCCCAGACTTATCAAAACAAAGTGCGACTGCATCACACGCTGCCGGTATTCCCGTGATATTTCAGCGGGACGTAACCATGACCTGTACGCCAGATCAATCTCCGCCGCAGGTGAGATTGATTCCAACGGGGGTGTTCAACCTGACCTGGTCAACGATCCAGCGGGATTCCGATATTCGCCAGGTTGCGGGGATATCCGCTACACCAATCTGGCCCGGGTGGTCTGGTTTGCGCTAGAATGCCCTCGGGGAGGAACCGCATGAAAACCGAACTGAGCAATTCCGGTGTAATCGATACACGATTTCGCATAGCGCTTGACAGGATGGCCCGCGCAGGACGGCTGCAGACCATCGCCGGTCCGGCCGACACGCATCTGGAAATCGCCGGATTGATGAAAAAGCTCGATGGCGGCCCCGCTCTCCTGTTCGCCGAGCCACGTGGATTTGGAATCCCCGTCGCCGGCAATGTGCTGGCGAACAATCTCAATTGCGAGGCGGCGTTTGGGCTCGACAAGATCGCCATTCGACAATTCGTGGGGCGAGCGCTGGCCGACCCGGTACCGCCGGAACTGGTCGGCAAGGGGCCTTGCCAGGAAATTGTCAACCGGGACAAGGGCCAAATGCTGGCGCACCTGCCGGTATTGTTTCATGCGCCGGATGATTCCGGCCGCTTCATCACCGCTGGCGTCGTCATCGTCCGTGACCCGGAAACGCAAGTCTACAACGCCTCCTATCACCGGCTGCAAATCCTCGAAGGTGGACGAACCGCAATCAAACTCGATCTGGGCCGGCATTTGCGCATCGCGTTCGAGCGCGCCCAGAAGCGCGGCGAGCACTTGCCCGTTGTTGTCTGCATTGGCGCCGACATTGCCTTGCAATATGCGGCAGCCACAATGGGCGCACAATTGCCCGAGGGGGTCGATGAACTGGCGGCTGCGGGTGGTTTGTCCGGGCGTCCCCTTCCCGTGGTAAAAGCGCTGACCCAGGATCTGCTGGTTCCAGCGGATAGTGAAATCGTTCTTGAGGGTAGAATCCTGATCGATGAAACCGTTCGCGAAGGGCCATTCGGAGAATTTATCGGCTTTGCCTCGCCGCAGGGAGACGCCCCGGTCTTCGACATTTCAGCGGTGACGCACAGAAAAAAACCGATCTATCACGCCATTAACGGGTACGGCCGCGAAACCGTCATGCTGCGGAAATACGTGATGGAAGCAAGCCTGCTCAAGGGCGTGCAACCGGCAGTCCCGATCGTAACCGACGCCGAAATGACCGCCGGCGGCCTGCACCGTTTTCATGCAGTAATTAAAATCGCCAAGACTTCCCCACAGCACGATGGCTTGCAGCGCAATGCCATATTGGCAGCCTTCGCGACGTTGAAAGATCTCGACATGGTAATCGCTGTTGACGACGATATCGACATCACCGACCCGCACGACGTGGAATATGCGCTGGCAACCCGCATGGAAGCTTCGCAGGACATGTTTCGCGTCCCGGCCGCGCGCGGTCATGAATATATCCGGGTCAGCGACCGAGGCATGCGCACCAAGCTCGGTATAGACGCTACGGTGCCGTTCGAACGCAAAGCCGAATTTACCCGCTTGAAATTTGCCGAATTCGACGTCGAGGCGCGGCGGCTGGAGGACCGGCCGGATGTGTTGAGCGATTATTTCGGCGAGTGACCCACGTGTTCATATCAAGTGCTACTCAGAACAGACCTGCGTTGCGTGCGGCTGTCCAAAGCAGACGCAGGCCCAGCAATGTCAATATAATCTGAAAGACAAGCCAGAATCGGGCTTCGGGCACCAGGTTTAACGCCTTGAAGCCGGCCCAGTTACCGGCAAAACCGGTGACGATCATCCCGGCCATCAGCGGCACATAGGCGCCGATAGTCAAACCGGCAACGCCGAACGCCAGCATTTTCAGCGTATGGGTGATCGCCATCAACGTGCCGTGGGTGGCAACATGATTGCGCCGGTCCTTCGCAGCAGCCGCGGTAAACGGGGCAACCAGCGTTCCCGTTGCCGAAACGAAAACGCCCACAAAGGTTGCCAGGAAACCTACCACCACGAAACGTTTGCGCGATCCGCCAAAGCGGCCAAGCCGGGGGACCCAGGTAATGAACAGTATAAATACGCCAAGAATCAGTTGAAGCGTCCAGACCGGAAGGGCAATGAAAATCTGGGCGCCGATGGCTGCACCAACTGCCGCGCCGACGGTAAATGGCGCCAGCACCTCACGCATAACATGCGGCCACATGACGATTGTGCGGCTGATCCCCTGCCCCAATTGCACAACGGTATGAACCGCTATCAGCGCATCCGGACGCATCACGTTAGCCATCGTGGCGAGCAAAATCAGCCCGCCTGCTGCGCCTGTCACGACACCGATAAAAGCTGTTACGAACGATGCCGCACACAGGCCCGCAAACATCCACGGACCGATATCTGGTGCAGTATACAAGAACTCCATATGTCCAATATTCCAAGGCGCATACCGGCCGAGTAAGCCTGCTTTACGGGTTTCCAGCCACCGAATCCAGCGGCTTGATCGGGCGCGCCATGTATCGACGTGCGACCAAAACGCACGAGGCAATCGCGCCGCCTAAATCCGTCCACAGCGCCCATTGGCCGATCTCATGGGGGATCAGCAACGCAATACCCGATAGGCCCAGAAGGATACGTTCCACAGCTCCTATCCTCCCGAACATGAATCCCACGACCGCTGCAGAAACGATCCACACGCCAATCACGGCCGTGATGATCGCCACAAAAGAGGCGAACACAGAAGTGCCTTGCAGCAGCAGGGTCGGCGAGAACACGAACAGGAATGGAATGATGTAGGCCGCCCAACTGAACCGGACTGCCTCAAATCCGGTCCTCATGGGCTCGGCGCCTGCGATTGTCGCGGCAAAAAAGGCGGCCACCGCAACAGGTGGTGTGACCATTGACATCAACCCCATGTAAAGAATGAAGAAATGCGCCGAAATCTGCGGAATGCCAACCTTCTCCAGGGACGGCGCAATCAACACAGCCAGCAAAACGTAGACGCCGAGCGTCGGCATCCCCATGCCCAGAATGATGCACAATATCGCGGCAAAAAACAGCAGCAACAACACGCTGCCCTCGCCGACACTGACCAACAGCAATGTCAGCGCAAATCCAAGGCCCGTTACCTGCAGCATCCCCATGATGAACCCGGCGCCGGCCGCCACCATGAAAATATCAAGCGCGCCCAAACCGGTTCCGACGACGCTATCCCACAGGTCACGCAGGTTCATGCGTTTGCCGTTGTACCCGAACAGCAGGCCAAGCAGCAAAATAGTCAGGCTTCCCCAAAGCGCTGCAACTTCCGGCTCCTGATTGAGCGCGAACAAGCCGTAAATCAAAACCACAAAAGGCAGAATGAAATGCCAACCCTTCCTGAAAACAGCCCAGGCCTGTGGAATTTCATCGTCCGGCACACGGGCGATCCCATCGCGCGCCGCAACCAGGTCCGCCTGAATAAACAATGCCGTATAGTAGAGAATCCCGGGCACAAGCGCCGCCAGCGCAACTTTCGCATAAGGCACCTGCAGAAAATCCGCCATCAGAAACGCAACCGCGCCCATTACCGGGGGCATGAGCTGACCACCATTCGAGGCCGTTGCCTCAATCGCTCCGGCCTGCGCCGGTGTAAAACCGGCCCGCTTCATCAACGGTATGGTGACCACTCCGGTCGCCATGATATTCGACACAACCACGCCGGAGATGGAGCCAAAGAGGCCAGATGCCATGACTGACATTTTTGCGGCGCCACCGCGGTACCGGCCCATTAGCGCTATGGCGATATCGTTGAAAAACGCTGCGCCACCTGAAACAGACAACAGCGCGCCGAAAAGGATAAATGGAATGACGATCGTGATCGCCACATTCATAACAATCCCGAGCAGACCGCTCTGATCTATGATGAGGTAATATACAAATGAATTCAGATACACCTGCTTGGTCTGGAACATGCCCCACAATTTGTGGCCAACAAGGGCGTAGACCATGAAGAAGATAACGACCCAAACCAGCGACCAGCCAACGGTCCTGCGCAACCCCTCGATACACAATACAAACATCACCCAAGCGGCAACCAGCGCAACGAGTGGCGGATCGAACAGGTTCTCCGCCAGGTCGGTCGCGTTCCAGGATATGTATACCCCTGCAGTGAACCCGGCAGCGGAAGCAAGCCAGTCATACCAGGGGACAGACGTGCGTTCGCTCCCGCGCCTGAATGGATAATTGATGAATATTAACGCAAGTCCGACTGCCAGCGTTGCAGCCAGAAACTGCTCGGTAACAAATACATAACCGAACATCCGGTAGATGTCCGCGGCATTCGCCAACACCGCGACCGCCAATACGAGTGACAATGCAGTTCGAACAAGGCGTATTGCCGGGCTGGTGAGCTCCGACTCCCGGATAGGGGTATCACTCATGCGAGCCTCAACTGGCGAACCGCCAACACGTAGCCACATCATTGACCATCTGTTCACGCGCTAAACAGAATAAACGCCATGCGAACAACTCCGCATGGCGCTTTGTCCACTGGTTCAACGCTTCCAGATACCGGCTTCCTTGAGATACTTGATGGCGCCGGGATGATACTTGAGGTCGCCGTGATCCATACCGAAATTGCCCGGGGCAGTCGCCCTGAAGGAGGGATGACCCGCCGCGAGCGCCGCCTTGTTGGTATGCAATGTCTTGACGACCTTGTAGACCACATCGTCCTTCACACCCGGATGCGTGACCAGCACAATGTGGTATTGCACCAGATTTGTCGGCCCGATAATTCCTGGCAAATGCTTCGCCGGTTTTACCGTACCCATGTAGTATTCCTTGCGGATAGCCTGCATGCGCTTCAAGGCCGCCGGTGAATTGTCGAGGGACAGGAACCGGACACCGTTCAACGCCGAATTCAGCTCCGCGACCTTGGGGGCGCCGACCGCAAAGATGGTCACCATGTTCTTGCCGGATTTCAGATCGTTGGCGGCCGTAATGAGGTTCAATGTCGGCGATGGCTTCACATCTTTCAGGCTCATCCCGGCAGTCGCAAGCATTGCGTTGAAGATGATTGCGCCCTGGGTGAACCCACGCCATCCAGTGGCAGTTGGATATTTTTTCAGATCCTGAATCGTTTTGACCGGACCATCATTCTTGACGAGAATCCCGACGTTGAAATGAAAGATTGTCGCGGCGATGCGAAGATTTTTCATCGCCTTGCCCTTGTATTCCTGTGTGCCCCGGAATGCGGCTCCACCCTCGTCGTTGCTGGTCCAGGCAAACTCCGCCCTTTTGGTGTTAACCGATGCGAGAATGTTCGAAGGCGAGTTGAACGTCGCGACGCGCACATTCAAGTTGCCCTTTTGCTGCAGAACCTTGGCGACAACCTGAGCCTGAACATTATTGATGGCGCCCGGAGGAAGCGTCGACAGGGATACCGGCTGGGCTGCCGCTGCGCTGGCAGCCATGGCGAATCCGGCGGCAACAACGATACGATTACTGGAACACGAAAACATACTTTCCTCCCTCTGCAGGCGTTGCACAAATGCTACCCAAACCAATGGTTATCTCACATGATCTGCGGACCCCTGTAAAGCGCCGTTATCGCTTGGAACGCTTTTCGCGCGGCAATCTGTCAAGCCGGGCCGCCTTGACGCCGGCCCATAACGATCCCCAGATAGGGGCATGGCGCGCAATGCAGCACTGCGAATAACACCCTGGCGGCTCCTGCTAGCCGTCGCGGCTGTGTACGCGCTGGTGCTGCAGTCCATTTTGGTGGCGGCCACGCCGGTTCGGGCCTCGCCAGCTGCAAGTCTGGCGGGCATATTTTGTTCAACGGGTGTCAGTAGCCCGCTCGATACCGATGCCCCGCTGCCGTCCGCGCTGCATTCGTGCCTGTGCGCGTTTCACTGCTGCAGCGCTGGTGATTTGCAACCCGCCGCCAGGAGTGTACCGGCTATCCGAACAGCAATGTCCCGGGTTGCCTATTCCCGATTTGCCCGCCCGTCCGCCAACGGCAGATCATCAGCCAGGCACCGCCCTCCCGCCCGGGCTCCTCCATCGTCCTGATTCCGGGCATCCGTTGAGCCGGCCCCAGGGCCGGTCCATTCCCCCAGATTCAGGACATAAGCAATGAAAACGATCAGACATACGCTCGGCGCAGCGACCATACTCGCCCTGACGGGCGTACCGGCGGCCCTGACTTCGCAAGCAGCCGCTCAAACCGGACATGTATACAAGGCCGGCGATCTGGAAATCCGCCAACCCTGGACACGTGCAACTCCAAAAGGAGCGCCGGTTGCAGGCGGCTACGTAACGATCACCAACAAGGGCAAGTCGGCCGATCGCCTGACAGGCGGCAGCTTCGCCCTGGCCGGAATGGTGCAAATTCACGAGATGAAAGTAACCGGCGGTGTCATGACAATGCGGCAGCTGGAAGGGGGGCTCGAGATCAAACCCGGCGCGACAATCAGGTTCAAGCCCGGCGGGCTCCACTTGATGTTCATGCGGCTGAAGGCCGGGGTCAGTGCCGGCAAGCCAATCAAGGGTTCACTGATTTTCGAAAAGGCAGGCGAAGTTAAAGTCGAATTTGCGGTAGGACGCCTTGGTTCAAAGACCCCGCCTCCCGGCCACCACAAACACTGACAAACATCGGTCGGGAGCCTCAAGACCATCCTGCGAAATGCCGGGGCCGGTTCAATGAACCGGCCCGACAACTTTGCAGGCAAGTGGCCCACACGCCCAAATGACAGGGGTTTGCCCGCACTCGCCATGCTCGGGAGCGCCACCCATTCAGCAAGGCATCTTGCCTTTGACGCCCGGCTGCCGCTAAACGATCCAACAGGCTGATACCCTCTGCCGCGACCAATTCGCCGCCAGCCCCGATGCCCGATGTGGAACCAACGATGAGCGAAGCCAATATTCTCTACAATGTGATCGACGGCGCGGCGGTGCTGACGCTGAACCAGCCGGCCAAGCTGAACGCCATGACCTATGACATGTGGCTCAGCGTCCCCGGTCTCATCGCCAAGGCAGAAGAGGATCGCTCGGTTCGTGTCATCGTACTGACCGGCGCAGGCGAAAAAGCTTTCTGTGCCGGCGCGGATATCTCCCAGTTCGGCGAGAAACGTACCGGCGAAGAGGCGGTAAAGGCCTATGAGGCTGCGGTCACGGCGGGTATGGGTGCTGTATCGAATGCGTCGAAACCCGTGGTGGCGCGCATTCGTGGATACGCGTTCGGCGGCGGCATGGCGTTGGCATTGTGCTGCGATTTGCGGCTGGCGACGGCTGGTTCCCGCTTCCGCATCCCTGCCGCGCGGCTAGGACTTGGATATGCCTTCCAGAACGTCGAGGCGCTGGTGCACCGCATAGGGCTCGGACCGGCAAGCGACCTGCTTTTGTCAGCCCGGGTAGTGGATGGCGGCGAAGGTGAACGCCTCGGCCTCGTCAACAAGATGTGGGCGGACGAAGAGTTCGGCGCGAAAGCCGACGAATACATCGGCGGCATCGCAACCAACGCGCCGCTGACATTGCGCGCCTTGAAGAAAGCCCTGGCGGAAACGGCAAAACCGGTGAACGAACGCGACCGCGCCGCCGTTGACGCGCTTGTTGCGGCCTGTTTCACCAGTGCCGACTACAAGGAAGGCCAAGCGGCCTTCAAGGAAAAGCGCGCGCCGCAATTCAAGGGTGAATAGGCGATACGTTCGCTGCGCAAAACGCTGGTAGAACCGGAAGCATCAATGCCTCTCCGCGCTGCCATCACCGGTCACCGCCTCGACATATCGCTTCACGCTGCGCCGCACTGCATCCTTGCCCCCTGTCAGGACGTCGCGGCCAAAGAACGGCCCATAGATAACCTCGAATTCGAACGGCTCCAGCGCCGCGCCGATACGGTCCACGGCCGGCGCCGAAAGCGGCCAGAGATTGGGATAGGAGCGCATGAAACTAACATGGGTTCGATCCGGGATCACCATCACGATATCCCCAGCCAGCAGGGCGCCCTGCCCGCCGCCGCCCGTTTCCCAATGCAAGACCGTCCCGCCGGCGAAATGACCGCCGCAGCGGATAAGCGTCGCGCCCGGCGCAATTTCCATCGTCTCCCCGGTCCACAGCCTGATCCCCGGACAGGGGTTTATGATCCATTGCTTGTCATCGCCGTGCAGGAAGACCGGGCAATCGCCAAAAGTCCTGCTCCATTCGGCCATCGTCGCGTAATAATGCGGGTGAGAGATGGCGATGGCAGCGAGCCCGCCCATGGCGCGGACGATATCGATGGTCGCCTCATCCAGCAGGGTAATGCAATCCCACAATATATTGCCGGCGTGCGTGTTAAGGATCATGGCGCGCTGGCCGATACCAACCTTGGGGTGGCTGGCAATCCCCATCAACCCTGTCTCGACAAGCCGGAATCCGTTCATATGCTGGCGCGACAGCGCGGGCATCGTCGTCCAGGCCTGTCCCGACGGCGGGATATACTGGCGGGGCTCGCGGCAGATCGGACAGTGAGACGGTGGCTGCTGCGAAGGTGGATAGCCCGTGCCGCAAGTCGAACAAATGAATGATGTTTCCGCCATGTTCATTCTCCAGGTTGCCGCACAGTGTAGCCCATTCCCGCAGGCGGTTTCCACATGTCGCCGATTGTGATTTAAGGGCTTAAACTGCCGCTGGAGCAGACGACTTGCGGAGGAAACATGAACAAGCTCAAACTGAGTATCGCGTCGACCGATTACGACCATTTCCGGGATTTTCGCACCGGCGACGTCCGCGCAGAGGGTATTGATCACACCTGGTCGATGCTGGGACATCACGAAGTGTTCGCGCGCTTTACCGCCAACCGGGAATGGGATGTCGCCGAACTGAGCTTTGCAAAATTCTCCGCCCAGATAACGAGGGACGAGTGCGATATTGTCGGCCTGCCGGTTGTGTGCTCGCGGCTGTTCCGGTTTTCCTCGTTCTACATCAACAAGAATTCCGGCATCAAAACCGTCGAAGACCTGAAAGGAAAGCGCGTCGGATCGCCGGAATGGGCGCATTCAGCGGCGGTCTACATGCGCGGCTGGATGCACAACGAATGCGGCGTCAAACTGCCTGATGTGCATTGGTACCAGGCAGGCGCAAATGCGCCGGGACGGGTCGAAAAGGTCGAACTCAATCTGCCGGAAGGGGTCGAAATAACCCGCGTTGCTGACAAGTCGCTGTCGGAAATGCTGGCATCCGGCGAAATCGATTGCGCCATCATCGCGCGACCGCCGACCTGTTTCCTGGAAGGCCATCCGGACATCGTGCGATTGTTCCCGGATTATCTGGGTATGGAAGAGGAATATTACGCCCGCACAGGCGTTTGGCCGATCATGCATATCATTGCGATGCAAAGGCACATCCTCGACGAAAACCCGTGGGTGGCGCGCAATCTCTTCAACGCATTCAATGAATCCAAACGACGCTCGCTGGAGCGGATTTTCGATCCCGCGGTTTCGCGGTATCCACTGCCGTGGGTTCCCACCTATGCCCGAAAAATGGCTGAGGCTTTCGGCGACGATCCATTCCCGTTTGGGATCGACGAAAACCGGCCAACGTGGGAACAAATGCTTCTTTATACCTATCAACAAGGCATTGCGCACAAGCACGTCACGCCGGAAGACATTTTCCCGAAGGGGATGATGACGAAGGTGGTAGTATAACTTACTAAAACGCCGGCGCGGAATAGTACTTCCGCGACGGCGTGGAATACCATTTTTGCCCCGGCTCACAAAACAATCATCGCCGGGAGAAGAAGTCCTACTTCTTTTTTTTCGGCGCTTTCTTGTCCGACAAGGCCGCCTTGGGGTCGAGAGCCTTGCGCGCCTTGTTCACCAGATCTGGCGAGGCCTTGTACAGCTTGGCAATGATTGTTGCCAAGCGCCCGCCGCTTATTGGCGCAACGTCGACGCCGAGTTTCTTGGCATCGGCCAGGAATTTCGGATCTTTCATGGTCTTGTTAAAGGCGGCGCGCAATTCTTTCACGCGAACCTTTGGCAATCCGGGCGGGGCGATATAAGGCCGGCCGAATTTCTGCTGTGCGTGAATGAGCTCGAAAATCTTCTTCTGCTCGTCGGTCTTGGCGTAGCTGGTGGCGAGTTTCAGCTTAAGTTTCTTGGCTCGCTCGTCAAGCTCGCCACCCTCCTGGAACAGAATCTTTATTCTGCCCTTCTTGAACTCATCTGCAACCGTTGCCTTGATCGAGGAAAAGCCCATACCGCACCAGCCCTGAACCTCGTTCTTGATCGCCGCCAGCGTCACGCCGCGCGACCCGCGATAGCCGGAAATGACCTTGAATTTCATGCCGAGCATATTGCGCAACAACGCGGGCGACAGCGTCGTTGAGGACCCCTGCCCGGTCGAGCCAACGATCAGCTCCGTCTTGAACAAGTCATCTACGGTTTTCACCGGCGCATCGCTGCGTACGAAGCACAAATAGGCTTCACCATTAATGGACCCAATAAAGGTCAACTCGCTGGTCTTGTATTTGACCCGTTTGCGCTTGCCGATCAGCGCTTCGGTCAGCGCCTGCGGGAACGTGCCGGCAATCATGGTGCCATCTCTCGGGGCCTTGTCATAAATGAAAGCAGTAGCGACCTTGCCCCCGGCGCCTGGCATATTCTGCACGACAAAACCCGGATTACCCGGCAAGTGCCGGCCCATGTGCCGCGACAGTAGCCGCGCGTAGGTATCGTAGCCACCGCCAGCGGAGGACGGCGCGATCATTCTGATTGTCTTACCCTTGTAAAATTGCGCTGCAGCGGGCGTGGCCAGCACACAAGCGGCTGCAATGACGATGGTAGCGCCTGTCGAAAGCCAATTCCGTTTCGTTTCCAGATGCATCGGTTCCCTCCTCTCGATCTGATCATTTCAACAACTGAGTATAGCGGCAGGACCCGCCAGGGCAAATTTGACCGCAAATCAAGCTTTGCACCGCGCCGCTCACGGCGTTAACGTTATGCGGAAAAACGCATCGGCCGGGGGAACCGGCCAAAGGACGCTGAAACGGGAGGAATGCATGAGCGATATCAAAGCGTTGATTAAGGACCTGGTGGCGGCAAATCGTATTCTTGCGCGCGAAGGCATCTGTGATGCGCTTGGGCATATCTCGGTTCGCCACCCGGACAATCCCGAAAGGTATTTCCTGTCGCGCTCGCGCAGTCCCGAGCTCGTGGTGGAAAGCGACATTCTGGAGTTTAATCTCGACAACACCCCGGTCACCCCAACCGACACGCCGGTGTATATCGAGCGTCCCATTCACGGGATGGTCTATCAGGCGCGACCGGATGTGATGTCTGTCATACACAATCATTGCGAAGAAGTACTCCCCTTCGCCATTACCAAGACACCCATGCGGACCGCCATTCATTCTGCGCGGCGGGTCGGCGTGTGCGTCCCGGTGTGGGATATCAAGGACAAGTTTGGCGATACCGACCTGCTGGTGACAACCAACGAACAGGGCGCAGACATGTGCACCTGCATGGGCGACGCCAAGGCCGTATTGATGCGTGGCCACGGCTGCACGGTCACGGGAAATTCAATTCAGGATGCCGTCCATTCCGCAATCGGGATGAAGAAGAACGCTCGCGCGATCTTTACCGGGATGGCGCTGGGTGAAGTTACCTATCTGACGGATGGCGAAGTCAATGCCGCCTCACCGGGTGCGGGCAATCTGAAAGGCCATGACCGGGCATGGGAATATTTGTGCCGGCGTGCGGGGATGGAGTAGCAGTGCGAGCGGCGCAATCCGCTCTGGCGCCTTGCTGGCGCGTCTTGCAAAACGTCGTACAGGCCCTAGCCGGCATCCGCTGCGAACCGCGAGCGCCGTGGCGCGTCATCCGGGCGTAGATGATAGAAGCGATGATCCTGGTCGATGATCGCGTCGACGACAGCATTCACACGGTCAAACTCACCGTGTTCGCTGGCATTCTCCGGCTCGATCTTGGTGCCCAGGGCCGGGAACTCCGGATAAGCGAGCAGGTAGGGAATGGTCGGCGTCTTGGTCAATTCGCCGCCTTCCTTCGCACAGGCCAGCACGAAACAATTGCGGTCTTCCTTTTGCGTATCACCTTCCCATTTGCCAATGACTACGCCGACAAGCAGCACCGGCTTGGAGGCCATGCCTCCGGCCTCGGCGAAATATACCGCCAGCGGGTTCTCACCCTCGTAGACGAAGCCGCGGGCACCGCCGTCGCCGGAGCAGCACGGACATCCATAGCCGCCGCCCATCGGATCTTCGGCGACCTCGATACGGAACCTTGATTTCGAAGCGGGGGATCCTGTCATGGCGGGAATATCGATACACCGAAGCCCAAAGTCAATTCCGGCTAAATCAAGCCTGCGAATGACATACTGGCCGCGTCGTCAGCGCGCGGACAGCAATGCCAGCGGTATCGCTATCGACATCATCACCGAAGCGTTGTTCAGGCGCGTGCGCCGCAACCCGATGTTTTGTCCCAGCGCCGTCTGGTGGGTGGGACCGCCAAACGGCGTGCTCTCATAGGCGAAATGTAACATCGCCATCATGCAGGCCGCCCCTAAAAGAGCGCGCCGCTGGCGAGCGGTCAGCTCAGAGGAACTGCAAGCGAAAGCATAAGTAAGTGTTGCAGCCAGCCCCCAGTTGAACCCGGTGTAGGTTAGCTTGCTCGAATTACTTGCAGTTGAAAACAGACCATCGCAACCGGGTGCGGGAAAATTATCAAGGCAGGAGCTGGCGCATTGCCGCATGTTGACGTGAGTCAAACCTCCAAACACGCGGCCGGAAACAGCCAGACGATCCGTAATCGCGTAAGCTGCGAGAACGCCCGCCATCATCGTAAACATGAATGCCCGCCGCCGGATATTGAGATTGTGCGACAGCAGCCCGTAGGCAAGGTTGTTGGCGGTTACAAACGTGTTTGTCTTCAGCCAACGGTTTTCCAGTTGCATCCGGGTAAACAAGTCGACACTTGATCTCGGTGTCTGTTTCAAGCGGAAACTTGCATCAACGCGCAGACCAAATCTCCGGTACCTCGACCGGAAACTTGCGAAGATGGGAGTCGAGGCGCCAATAGCACCACCACCCGCAACCGGAAACAACAAAGAGTTGAAACCGGGCGGAGGGCTTGCAGAAGAGTTTTCCTTGTTGCTTCCGGAATCGAAATGGACACCGATCCCAAACCTCAATGGGCTGTTGCGGCTTAGCCCGGGCAAACGCAAATTCTCCAAAGCAAAGCCGAATTTGCCGCCAATCTTTGTCGTATCACCTCCGCCGATTAACGGACTGTTGTTCAAGCCAAAATTAAGAACACCGAACCGGGGCAGGCGGGATGTAACGCCGGAACCGTCGGCCCAAAACCGGAACCGCGATCTGCGCATTTCTTCCATAATCGTGGCAATCGGCAGATCTTCCAGGGCTTCCACAGGCGGGGGGATGTCTCCCTCACGGCCGTCGATCGGACCTGAATTGTCCCCTTGCGCCAGCGCTAAGCTGCTTGCAGTCACGAGTGCCAGTGCAAATAGGGACCGGCAAAATTTCTCGGCTATCGACTTGCGTTCGGCCATGTCGTCGCCCTCCCCAACAGCGCAATTTTTTTGTTTTGATACAATTCCCTGAGCTGCGCCGGCCTCAGCGGGGCCGGCTGACGCCAATTCCTTGCAGAACTATCACATTTTATGGAAAGGCCGCGCAACCGCCAAATCAAGCCGGCAAGATACAGGCGCGAACATGTTGTAATCCTGCAACGGATTGGCTGCCCCATGCCCGCCAAACTATTGATTCACATCGCCCCAGCAGCGCGTTCCTGCATGGCAGCGTCAAGCTCGTTCATCTGGGCCGCCAATCTTACCGGCGTATTGGCGGCGCCGAACAGATCATAATCATGCCTTTCGAGTATCTCGAAAAAGAAACGTTCTTCGAACATGCGCGTGTAAATGTGGAAAAATTCACCATCCTTCGCTTTGTCATAAAGGATACCGAGTTCGCGCATCCGGAGCAATTTCTCCGCGGCAATGTCGTATCGCGCTTCCAGATCCTCGTAGTAATTTTCCGGAATCGGCAAAAATTGAATCCCGGCTTCGCGCGCCTGTTCAACAAAGCCAAACAGGTCATCGGTAGCAAAAGCCAATTGCTGCACACCCGATCCACCAAAGCGGTCGAGAAACCGTGATACGGTTGTTGAGCCTCCGTCGCCGATATTCATGGGAATACGCAACGACTTGTCTTCAGATCCAATGACGCGCGAGTAAAACGCCCCGTGAGGATCGGCCAGTTCGACCTGCGGCTCATCTTTCAAATTCAATATGCTCTTGTAAAACGTGATCCAGGTCAGAAACTCCGAACGGCGCACCACGTTTGACAAGTGATCCAAAGCGGTTAACGGCCCAACAGGATCTTGGATATCTTCAAATATGAAATCACGATCCCAGTTGGATGGGGCACCACCATCTGTCTGCGTTTGGCCCATGAAATAGATCAGGGAGTTCTCGACCCCCGCCACAGCGGGAATCAAAGTTTCCCCGGGGCCAACCCGGCCATAGTAGGTTGGCGCGCCAAGTGCATTGGCCCGCTCCAGGGCAGCCCTTGGATTGTCGAAGCGAAGAGCCAGGGCCCCGACTGATGTGCCGTGCACCAGGTAGAAGGAATGGGCGAACCCGTCCTGCTCCTGGTTGACGACAATGTTCAGCCCGTTTTGGCGAAAAAGCTCCACCGCCTTGGTGCGATGGCGCGCCACACGTTGAAAACCAATGCCGCGTAGCATCGCCGTCAGTGGCGCACACTCCATGGGGCTGGTGACGAATTCCACAAATTCGATACCCCGCACCTGATCGGCAGGCGGCAAGGGCTCGCCGATCAAAACGGAGTCCATTTGCGCTGCGCGGCGGCGCCTGTCCAACGTCTCCCCGGTTACACGCAGCGCGCGCATCCCGTCCATGGCAATCTGCGCCGGCGGAGCGCCCCGGAATTGGTCATTGAATATTTCCAGGCTGAGCGGCCCTGAATACCCGGTTCGTAACGCGAAATCGAGAAAATCAACTATCGGATAGTCGCCTTGGCCCGGGAAGCACCTGTGATGTCGCGACAGGGACATTGGATCCATCAGTATGTCGGGAGCGTCCGCGATTTGCACCAAAGCAATCCGGTCGGCAGGAATTTCGACCATCGGCTCAAGCGGATTTTTACGCACGCATATATGATAGGAATCGAGCACAATGCCCAAATTGGGGCGGTCCGCCGCCTTTACAATTTCCCACGCCTGCATCCAGTCGCGTACATGCTTTCCCCAGGCGAGCGCCTCATACCCGATGGAGAAGCCACGCTGGGCGGCGAGATCGGCCAACTCGGCCAGATCCGCGGCCAGAACGTCAAAATTCCCGGTCGCGTCTTCGGCGACGCTGGAGCAGATGCACAATGTGCGGGTTCCCAACTCCTCCATGAGATCGAACTTGCGTTGCGCGCGTGCGAAATTACGCTGGCGCGCCGGTTCGGGCATGCCTTCAAAATCGCGCATCGGCTGGAAAGCGATTATCTCGATTCCGAGATTCTCGGCCTGCTTGCGGACATCGCCTGGCCGGCCGGAAAAAAAGGTCAAGTCGTTCTCAAATATCTCGACCGCCCTGAAACCCGCCCGGGCGGCCGCGGCAAGCTTGCCTTCGAGTGTCCCGCCCATCGAAACCGTAGCAATCGACCATTTCAACATTGCAGCCTCCGCTAGCGGTGAAATTTCCCAATTACCGGATTTGATCCGGCAAGTATGGCAGGCCGGGCTCCAACTTGCATCCTGCGGCCGGTCCATTAGAAATGTTCGGTGATCACAATATCTTCAAGCCGGGGATTCGCAAATGACCCTCACATCGCGCGCGGCTGTCATGACGGCAGTGCAACAGACGGAGACCAGGGAGTTTCCGCTTGCCGATATTGGTCCCGACGCAGCCTGGTTGAAAGTGGTGATCAACGGCATTTGTTCCTCTGACTGGAACATGTACAACAGGGAGGCGCCTGGCCCGCGTATTCTCGGGCACGAAATGGTCGGCACGATCGAGCATATCGGCGAATTTGCCGCCGAACGCTGGGGCGTGCAAGAGGGCGACCTTGTCGCACTGGAGGAATACCTGCCTTGCGGCCATTGTGATTATTGCCGGGCGGGGGAAATACGCTCGTGCATGGCGACCGACCAGCGGTTCGCAGGCTCGATCCGGTACGGATCGACCCCGCTGACCCAGGCGCCCCAGCTTTGGGGCGGGTACAGCCATTACGTCTACATGCCGCCGCGCGCCGTTATCCACAAGGTTCCGCAAGGCGTGTCACCGCGCATGGCCTCCATGGCGCTGCCGATCGGCAATGGTTTTCAGTGGGCCTATTTCGATTGCGGCGTAGGTCCAGGCAAGACAATCGTTATCCAGGGCCCGGGGCAACAGGGGCTCGGCTGCGTCATAGCCTCGACAATCGCCGGAGCGGACAAGATCATCGTTACCGGCCTCGCCCGCGACAAGGAGGACCGCTTCAAAGTGGCCAAGGCGCTGGGAGCTCACCATACCATCGCGGTGGACGAAGAGGATTTGCTGGAAACAGTCGCCGAACTGACCGACGGGAAAATGGCGGACATCACTATCGATACGAGCGGCCTTGGACCAGACAATATCAACCCGTCGATGCACCTGTTGCACAAGCGTGGCGTGGTCGCGACCCTGTCGCGAAAGGGTTCGGCGAAAAACTTTGACGCCGAACACCTGATCGGGTTTCAATTGACGTTGAAAGGACTGCGGGGCCATTCCTACCAGGCAGTTGAAATGGCTCTGCAAACCATGGCCTCGGGGCGGCTGCCGCTGGACCTTATGACGACCCATCTGGCCGGACTGGAACAGGTGCACGAAGCGATTTTGATGCAGGGCGGTCAGACCGAGGAGCGGCCGATCCACATGGCGGTGGATCCCTGGCAGGACAAGATCTGAACCGGGAGCCATCCCGGTCGAGGTGACGCAAAAGACCTGGACCGTTCGCAGCATTGCAAAGGTACCGAACAACACTGCCGGCATCGCCGGAATTCTGCAGGTCGATGAAGGAGGATGCCATGCTTACCAAAGAGGACAACGATCGCCTGACCCGGGTTGGCCCGGGAACGCCCGGTGGCGAAATGATGCGGCGCTACTGGCAGCCGGCCTGCATGTCATCGGAACTGCCGGAAATCGATGGCACCCCGTTACGGGTACGGCTGCTTGGAGAAGATTTGATCGCTTTCCGCGACTCCGATGGCCAGGTTGGTCTGCTCGATGCCTATTGTCCGCACCGGCGCGCGCCGATGTTTTTTGGCCGCAACGAAGAATGCGGTCTGCGTTGCGTCTACCACGGATGGAAGTTTGACCGGAACGGCGATTGCGCCGACATGCCGTCGGAACCGGAAGGCTCTCCGCTTAAAGACCGCGTCAAGATCAAGGCCTATCCGGTTCATGAGGCCGGCGGCGTTATCTGGACGTATATGGGGCCAAGGGACGGAATGCCGGCGCCGCCCGACTACGAATGGATGCGCGCGCCGGAGGGTCACAGCAATGTGACCAAGACGTTCGAGAACTGCAACTATTTGCAGGGATTGGAAGGCGGCCTCGACACCGCCCATTCCTCATTCGCCCATAACAACAGTCTCAAGACGACCAACGAGCCGAGGCAACGCGACAAGCATCCCCGGCTAGATGTCGAACGTACCGACTATGGCTATTATTACGTCTCGTTCCGCAACCTGCAGGACGGCAACTTCTACATGCGCATCTACCATTTTGCCATGCCTGCCCAACAATTCCGCGGCGGCATTCACAAGTTCAATGGTGAGAAGCGCGAGTACCCGGAGTTGAACGGCCACATATGGGTGCCGATCGACGACAACACGACATGGGTCTACAACTGGACTTGCGCCTATGACGAAAATTCCAAGTTCAGCGAAGAAAATTGCATTGAACGGGAATACTTCTACGGGCGGGGACCGAACCAGCTCATTCCCGGAACCTTCAAGCTCAAGGCGAATGCATCCAACGATTATTTTATCGACCGGCAGATGCAGAAGTCGGAGAATTATACCGGCATTGTCGGCGTCAATACACAGGACTTCGCGCTCCAGGAAGGCATGGGCCATATCGTCGATCGCTCGAGGGAAAATCTCGGCACCTCCGACAAGGCCATCGTGCAAATGCGGCGGCTCCTGTTGGAAGCGGTACGCGATGTCGAAGGCGGCAACATGCCGCGCGGCGCTGCACCGGAAACGCATACCAACATCCGGCCATATGACGGTTTCATGAAGATTGAAGACGACTGGCAAAAGGTCTTCGCAGAAGATTTGAAACCGCGATGGTAAGATACGCGTCAAACCGGGGAAACAGCACACCGGCTTGAATGCCAGACCGGCGAAAATTGGCTGCCGCCACGCACTACCCGGCCGCAACTAACGAAAACCAGAGGAAATGTCCGGATGATAGAGCCAATCACGCTCTCCATTGCACTGTCCGACAACGAGCGGACACAGCCAATCGCCGATGGACGCCACCAGCCGCAAGGAATCAATCTGGTTCCCACAATCGTCCATCCGTCCGAAATGTTCTGGCGGCAATTGAAGTTCGCCGAGTTCGACGTATCGGAGATGTCGATTTCGTCGCTTTGCATTGCCACGTCAAAGGGCGATAAGCGGTTTATCGGCATGCCGATCTATACGGCGCGGAACTATTTTCACACCCGCATCTGGGTGCGAAAGGATTCGGGTATCGAAAAACCCGAAGACCTGAAAGGCAAGAAAATCGGGGTTCCGGAATATCAACAAACGTCTGCAATCTGGGCGCGCGGCGCGTTGCAGCATGAATGGGGTGTCAGACCGCAGGAAATCGAGTGGCACATGGAGCGCACGCCGGAGATAAGCCACGGCGGTTCGACCGGCTTTTCAGCGCCGGACGGTGTGACGATCAACCAGATACCGCTGGAGAAGAATATCGGCCAGATGCTGCTGGACGGCGAACTGGACGGCACGCTGCTCTATCTTACCAAGACCAATCTCGTCGATCGCAGCACAGCCGACATCAGCACGGTGTGCCGGCCGCTGTTTGCCGACAAGGTCGCGGAATCGACGCGCTACTACCAGAAAAACGGTCTCTATCCGATCAATCATTGCATGGTGATCAAGCGTGACGTGCACGAAAAATTTCCGTGGGCGGCCGTCAACATCTACCACGCCTTCAAGGAATCGAAAGCCGAGGTCGACGCCATCGCCGCCAAGACCATGGAGGACTACGTCAATTGCGGTTTGGTCGAACGCGGAGCGCTCGATATGTTCAAGGCAGACCCAAAGGGTTACGGCCTCTCCAATTCACGCAAAGTTATCGAGACAATCGCGCAATATGTGCATGAACAGGGCCTGACGGACCGCCAGGTCGCGGTGGAAGAATTGTTCAGCGGCGCCATGGCGGAGATGTGAGACCTCGTCACCGCACCGATTGTCGCTGGACATGCGCCAATTCAAATACCCGTTTAAAACCGTGACGTCACAACGTGCATTGGCGATGAGAATGCAACCGATCCGTCGCTCTGCACGAATTCCGTCAATTCGGCGTTGGCCGCCAGACGCAAACGCTCGAACTGCGCGTCATCAATCATGCTCGACAACGTCCAGCCGCGCACATCGGTTCGGACCCACTCGTCAAGAGAGGGAAAGCGGACCGTAACATCGATGCTCTGGATGTCCGCCTCAATGATTCCGGCGTCTGCAAAGAGCGCGCGCAATTCGCCGGTCTCGCCGAGGACAAACGGCGCTTCCAGCGCTGCTGACACCTGCGACCCAAACAACCGTTCCAGCAAGCGGCACATCGCTGCATAGCCCGGTGTTCTGGCCAGCGAATCCCAGACGGCCACGCAAATCGTGCCGTTCGCGTCCGTAACGCGGCGCATCTCGCGTAGCGCTTCAATCCGATCCGCAAAAAACATCAGGCCAAAATTGCAATAGCTATTGGCAAACGCGCGGTCATCGAACGGCAGCGCCTCAGCCGTCGCATGTTGCCAGCAAATTTCAGGGGCCACGGTCCGGGCCACCGCCAGCATGGATTCGTTACAGTCGACTCCGGTGCAGACGGCGGGCGTACCCGCCGCTTTCGCCAGCTCCCGGGTCAGGACACCGGTGCCGCAGGCAACATCCAGGATTTGCCCGCCGTCGCGCGGCTGAACCGTATGCGCGACATATTGTGCCGGTACGCGAAACAGTGCCGGTACGAAAAACCGTTCGTATACCCCTGCCGCCGAGTGTTCCAACTGGCCTCTTGCCGCGTCGTCCATGATTTTCCCTCCGATTGCAAACTATTTCCACCACAATCCCGTTTGGGCGATACCAGCATGCGAGGCTGGGACAGCTGTGGCTACTACACGAACTGTAGTTCGCAGCCTTGGCAATTCGTGCTACGAATTTTCCATCGCAATTTGATTGCAGGGAGCCGGATATGCGGACATACGGTCAATTTTGCCCGGTCGCCAAAGCCGCCCAACTTTTTTGCGAGCGCTGGACACCACTGATCATTCGCGACCTTTCATGGGGCGCGACGCGGTTTTCAGAATTGCAACTCGGTGTGCCTCTAATGTCGCCAACATTGCTGTCGCGGCGTCTCAAGCAGCTGGAGGCAGAAGGCATTGTCGAACGCCGCCAGGATGCAGGCAAACGCGGCGCGACCTATCACCTTACCCCGGCAGGTATCGAATTCATGCCAATGGTCAACGCGCTCGGCGTTTGGGGCCAGCGCTGGGCGCGGCGCCAGCTGGAGGAAGGAGAGATTGATCTCGGCCTGTTGATCTGGGGGCTGGAACGCAGCGTCAACCCGGCGGCATTCGGCAATCGTACATCTGTCGTCCGGCTGGAACTCACCGATCAGCCAGCCAGCAAACAGCTCTGGTGGTTCGTCAACGATCCTGGCAGTGTCGAACTGTGCCTCGACGATCCCGGACACGATGTGGACCTGTTCCTGGCAAGCACTTTGCCGAATATGATTTACATTATCCGGGGCGACGTGAGCCTGATCGCGGCACGGCGCAGTGGACGTCTCGAGGTCCACGGAACGAGCTCGCTGAGCCGGCGCCTGACGGACTGGCTCAACCTCAGTCCGCTCGCTGCCGTGCCATCCCAGCGCGCCGACGCGGTAGCGGCAGAATAATCACGCTGTCCGCCGTCGCCGCAGCAACCATCACATTGTTAGGCACAGTCTCCTACTCGTGCGGCCCCCAAGCCTTCTGCACTGCCGGACGTGCCCAAATTGCGTCGTGCCAGCGCTGCACGTTTGGGAATTCCTTTAGCCCGATATCGTTGACGCCATGGATATGGGTGTCGGGGAACATGGAAATATCCGCTACGGAATAGTCATCGGCAAAATACTCGTGATCGGCGAGATGCTTGTCGAGCACGCCGAGCATGTCGACGTAAAGGTCGGTGTAATGTTTCTTCGCGATGGGATCGTCGATCTCACTGCGCACAACCCAATGGCCGAAATTTTGCGCCCATGTCGTGTAAGTTGCCGAACCATAGAACAGCCATTGGTCCACCTTCACCCGCTTCGCCGGATCGGATGGATACAGGCCATTGCCGGATTTTTCCGAGACGTATTTCAGGATTGCCCCGGATTCAGCGATGGATACCGGCCCTCCAGGTCCGTCAGGATCGTGCAGCGCCGGTATCTTGTGGCCGGGGCTAACCTTCATGAATTCCGGATTGAACTGCTCTTTTTCGCGCAGGTTGACCAGGTGCAGCTTGTACGGCAGGCCGGATTCCTCCATTGCCATGCGGCCCTTGTAACCATTGTCGGTGGTGAAAAAATAAAAATCCATCATCGTGTTTCTCCCTGACGTGCGCACTCCAGGCACTTTTTTCTTCCGTTGGCGCTCGCGCCTGACCTGTAGTTTTCAAGCCGGCGTGGCAGCCCTATCGGCTTATTTGTACAGTAACGCCATTAGCGCTACAATGGCGCAAATCCGGTCAGGGGTGAAAGCCATGAACGAGCATGTGACCATCGATCTTCAAGCCGCCGTCCCTAGCAGCAACCGGCTGCGCCTTATCGACTGCGATGTGCATCCGCGCATTCACTCGCCGCTGGAATACAAGCCGTTCATGTCCGAGCGGACCTGGGATTTATGGCGCAGCTATGGGGTGCGCAATCGGCACGGCTGGGCCAAGGGCCATCCCTATCCCAAATCGCAACCGGACAACGGCATGCGCCGCGATGCCTACCCGCCGGATGGCACGATGGCGGGTTCCAGCCTTGCATTCCTGAGCGAACAATTACTCGACGCCTACGATGTTGAATATGGCATCATGAATCCGCTGTCGCCGAGCGGCCAGGGGGAAGCGAACCCGGAGCTGTCAGCGGCATTGGCAAGCGCCACCAACGAATGGCAACTTGAGCGCTGGGCGCGGCCCGAACCGCGGCTGAAAGCCAGCATTTGCGTTCCCTACGAGGATCCGGCTGCCGCGGTCGCTGAAATCCGTCGCCGTGCCGGCGACTCGCATTTCGCCCAGGTACTGCTGATGAGCCGCACCAATGAGGCGCTCGGGCGGCGCAAGTATTGGCCGATCTACGAAGCGGCTGTCGAGGCCGGGCTGCCGGTCGGCATTCACGTCTTTGGTTTTACCGGCGGGCCGTCCACCTCCGCCGGCTGGTGCTCCTACTACATCGAGGAGATGACGGAACACGCCGCATCGTGCTCGGCGATGGTGACTTCGATGATCATGGAGGGCCTGTTCGAACATCTTCCGGAATTGAAAATCATCGTCATCGAAAGCGGTTTTGCGTGGATACCGGCGCTGGGCTGGCGGCTCGACCGCAGCTGGAAACGGCTGAAGAAGGAAGTGCCGCACCTGACAAAGGCTCCGTCGGAATATCTGAAATCCAATATATGGGTCACCACCCAGCCGATGGAAGAATCGGAACGCCCGCGCGACGTGATGGACACGATGGAATGGATCGGCTGGGACCGCATCCTGTTTGCCACCGACTATCCGCACTGGGACTTCGACGACCCCTATTTCGCCATCCCGCCGATTTTCGGCGAGGAAAAACGCAAGATGATATTCAACGGCAACGCGAAGAAGGTTTTTGGGTTCGATTGAACATAAGTGCCGTATCGCGGTTCCCTTCTCCCAAAGGAAGAAGGGAACGGCCGTTGCCAGCTGGACATCACTTCACATCGACAAAAATATCTTCCACCGGTATCGGTTTTTCGATCAGATATTGCTCGTGCAGATATTGCATCATGGCTTCCAGCGTCGGACGATTTTCCTCAACGCCATAGGGCCACGGATCGCCATCAAACAATTCCTCGATTTCATCGAGGTCTGCCGGCAGCCACGGCAGCATGTAGCGCAGGGATTGCAGTTTCTTCATCACCGCAAGCGACTGGCGTTTCGATTCCCTGAACGCATCGTAAAGGCTTTGGGCTATGAACGGGTTCGCCTCGTAGGCCTCGCGTTTGATGGCGATAAGGTGCATGATCGGCCAGATGCGATCCTTTATCCAAAGCTCCTTTTCGATGTTCTTGTAGTCTGGGAACATGCGCACGATATCCGGATTGGTCTTGATGGCGTTGGGCAGGCTGGTTCCGATGACAGCGTCGATCTCCCCTGCCTCCAGCATGTCGCCCAGCGAAACGCCATCGGGCTTGTTGACGATGTCCACCGGCCTGGTCAGCGGCATCAGCGTCGGTTCGCCATGGGCGCCGGTCTCGTTGATCGAGCCCTGCACCCATTTGATCTTCGTAATGTCGCAGCCGAACTGATGCTGAAAATGACCCTTGATCCAGATCGCCGCAGTCATAGTGTAGAGCGGCACGCCGACCCGGCGGCCCTCAAGATCCTTCGGCACGCGCACGCCTGACTTTTTGTTGATCGAGATCATGCCGTGCCGGAAAACGCGCGAGGGAAACACGGGAATGGCGACAAACGTCCGGTCACCTTGAGAATACCGTGAGATGAATTCAGAGGAGGAAAATTCCGCCAGATCGAATTCGGCCTTGCCAGCCATGCGATCGAATATTTCGCGCGGCGCATCGATACGAACGAATTCCAGATCGATGCCGTCCGGTTTCACATCGCCGGTAAACAGCGGCAGTACCCGGTCGTACAATCCCGACGCAAAAGTCAATTTCACATTGGCCAAATCAGCCTCCCTATTGTTTCGCTATTTTCGATCCGGCATCACCGGAACGATGGTTTCCACGATGCTCGCATCCAGCTCTTCGTAGGCGTGATAGCCGATGGTTTGGTATAATTCGGCCCGGGTCTGCATAGCGCCCAGCTGCGATTGCGTGCCACCTTCGCTGGCGATGGCGGCATACAGTTTTTCTTGCGCCCTGGCTGCCACCCGCAAGGAACTGACCGGCCATATGACCATCGCATAACCCATCGCCTGAAACTCTTCGGCGGTGAAAAACGGCGTACGGCCAAATTCCGTCATGTTTGCCAGCAACGGCGCATCTACGCGCGCCGCAAATTCGCGAAACATGGCTTCGCTGGTCAGGGCTTCGGGAAAAATCGCATCGGCGCCTGCGGCCAGGTATTTTTCAGCCCGCGCTACTGCCCCGTCCATTCCCTCGCTTGCCGCCGCATCGGTGCGGGCGATGATGAACAGATGCCGGCGCGCCTTGACTGCCGCAGCGATCTTGGCTGCCATATCATCGGCGCTGGCAAGTTTTTTGTCGTTGAGATGGCCGCATTTTTTCGGCAGGAGCTGATCCTCGATGTGGACGGCTGCCGCGCCAGAATCCTCAAAGGCGCGCACCATGTGCATAACATTCAGCGCCTCGCCGTAACCGGTATCGCCATCGACTAGAACCGGCAGGCCGGAGGAACGTGCGACTTGCCGGATGAAGAAGCAGACATCGTCAACGCTGATCACGCCCAGATCCGGCAGGCCCATGGATGCGCTCATGGCCCCGCCGGAGAGGTACAGCGCCTCAAACCCCGCTGCGCGCGCCTGATGCGCTGCGAGTCCGTTGTGTGTTCCAGGCATCGACAATATTGGCGCGCGATGCACGAGCGCCCGAAAGCGGTTTCCCGCTGGCTCGCGATGATTATCGTCACCTACCAGATATGGCATCACCACTCCTCAAAAGGCGAATTCCGCGGTTATCCGGCCCGGCTGCCGGGCGCAATGGCTCGTCACCCGCAACTTGTCATAGACAACCGAACAATGGCAATCTACCTCTATGACAAAGGGCGCCAAAAGGCGCACATCGTAATGTGGAGCCAGCCATGACTGCCGTAACCGCTGAAGACTATGACCGCGCCGCAAGCATGGAGGAATTGTACACGCTTCTTGGAAAGGCGGGTATCGAGAACGGCTGGAACAAGCCGGAACCTTCGCTGTGGCCGCTGCCCAACCGCGACTTCGTACCGGCGCACTGGACATACAAGGAAGCCAAGGCGGCCCTCAACGCGGCCGGGCGTTTCGTCAACACGGAACTGGCCGAACGGCGCAACTTGATCCTCGCCAATCCAATCGAGGGCAATACCTATCCGACTGTTCGCACCCTGGTGTGTGCATACCAGATGGTAAAGGCCGGGGAGACCGCCCGTTCGCATCGCCATAGCGCCAATGCATTGCGCCTAGTGCTCGACACCGGCGAAAACACCTTTACCATCGTCGATGGCAAGAAGGTGCCGATGGTGTCCGGCGACGTGCTGTTGACGCCAAACTGGGCCTGGCACGCCCACGCCAATGAGAGCACCGAGCATGCCTACTGGATGGACTTTCTCGACGTACCAATCGTCCATCTGCTTGGACCGATGTTCTTCGAGCATCACCCGGATGGAATCGAAGAGGCCAACGGTACGGCCTATGATTCGCCAATGCGATTTCCGTTCGAGGTGACCAAGTCTCGCCTCGCTACAGAGCAGGAATTCTCGCCAGGCTGCCGCCGAATTGAACTGGGCAACCCGCCTCCGGCGATGAAAACCATTTCCCTCAAGGTCATTCGCCTCGACGCCGGCGCGGTCTTCGAAGTGGAACCATCGACTCTGAGTACGATCTACTCACCGATGCAGGGCAGCGGAACGGTGACGATGGAAAACGATAGCTTCGAATGGGGCCGCGGCGACTCCATCGCTGGTCCGTCCAGTTATGCGCAACGTTGGCAGGCCGAAGAGGAAAGCTACTTGCTGCAAGTCAGCGATGAGCCACTGCTGGAGCGGCTCGATTGGCTGCGGCCTGTGCCACAAAAATAAAAATTTCTATTTGAACAAGGCGCAAAGGAGAAACAGGTGGCAGGCAACAAGGTAGCTGACCTCGAAGACCTGAAACGGCAGCTTGTCGCGGCCAACCGCATTTTGGCGCATGAAGGCGTGTTCGACGCCTACGGGCACATCAGTATGCGGCACCCCGATGAACCCGACAAATTCCTGCTGTCGCGCTCGCGCAGTCCCGAACTGGTCGAGCCCGAAGATATCATGATCTTCACCTTCGACGGCAAACCCGCGGATGGGCGAAGTGATCCGGCGTACTTTGAGCGGTTTATTCATTGCGGCGTCTACGAGGCACGGCCGGATATCATGTCGGTCGTCCATTCGCACGCACGCCAGGTCCTTGCGTTTTCGGTCAGCGACGTGAAACTTGTACCTCTCGTCCACACGGCAGCATCGTGCGGATGCGACATCCCGGTATGGGATATTGAAGACAACTTTGGCGCCACCAACCTGCTCGTCGCCAATGCAGCCCAGGGACGCGATCTGGCCAAATCCCTCGGGAAAGACGGCAGGGCCGCGCTGATGCGAGGCCACGGGTTTACAGCTGCCGGGCGCACACTCGCCGAAGCGCTCCGGATCGCAATTTATCTGCCGCAGAACGCCCAGATCATGCTGGAAGCCATCCAGCTGGGGGGATCGATCAAACCGCTAACCGCGGGCGAGTTGGCAAAGCGAGAAGCACAGGGGCCTGATGGCGGCGACATAGGCCGCGCCATGGCCTATTGGGCGAAACGCGCCGGTTGCTCCCATTATCTCGACTACCAACCGTCAGTCCGCACCTGACAGTCGCCGAGGAGGCAACTGCAATGAAAAAGGTCGTCCTCTATGCCCACGCAGTACAGCCGCGTGTTGTCGAGTTGATCGCAGCAGAAAAGGGCGTCACTGTCGCTAGCGATACCAGCGCACTGGAAAAGGAACTCGTGGATGGTGAAGGCCTGGTCATCCAGGATCCGGCCTGGTCCGCCGAAGTTGCGGAAATTGCACGCAAGGCGGAAAAACTGCACTGGGTGCAACTACTGACCGCCGGCTTCGACCACATGCGCACGCATGGCGCTCCGCCAGCAGCTTCAATTACCAATGCGCGCGGCGCTTTTTCCCCGGCGGTCGCCGTCCATGCAGTCACACTTTACCTCGCACTACTGCGCAATGTTCCACAAATGGTCAAGCAGAAGGAACCGCATGATTGGGACCGGACCTTTGCCGCCCGCCTGACAACACCGGCTGAAACGAAGGTTCTGATAGCGGGATTTGGGTCGATCGGGCAGGAGATCGCCCATCTGCTACGCCCGTTTGGTGTTTGGATCATTGGCGCCAATCGCTCCGGGATAAAACATTTCATGGCCGATGAGATGATCAGCGCGGCCGAAGTGCGGGAGCGGCTTCCCGACATGGATGCCGTCTTTCTGGCGCTGCCGCTTGATGAAACAACCCGGCATTTGATCGACGAAAAAGCGCTTGCTGCCATGAAGCCAAGCGCTGTCATCATCAACATCGGCCGCGGCGCCCTGACAGACCAGAACGCGCTTGCGGACGCGCTGCATGCGGGCACAATTGCTGGTGCTGCCACCGACGTCACGGAGCCTGAACCCCTGCCCGGCGATCACCGGCTCTGGGATGCACCGAATCTTATAATCTCGCCACACGTGGCTGGCGCGGCCGGCGCGCTGGGCGCCAGACGTCAGGCTGAGGCCGCAACCGAAAACATCAAACGCTTTCAACGCGGGGAAACCCTCGATAATCTTATAGAAATCTAATCGGGAGAGGGAAACGGGATGCGTATCGCCAAACTGGAGACGTTTCATGCGGATGGTGGCTGGCGTGTCTTCTCGTTTCTGAAGGTGACCACAGACGAAGATTTGGTTGGCTGGGCCGAATATGCTGATGGCTTTGGCGCCGGCGGGCTAACCGAATTGTTGCACCGGTTTGCCCGCGTCGTGAAAGGCATGGACCCGCGCGCTATCGGCAAGATTTCCGCCTCCCTACAAGCCAATACGCGGCTTGCCACCGGCGGGCTGAATGCCCAGGCGATCGGCGCCATCGAGAACGCCTGCCTGGATATCAAGGCCAAAGCCCTGGGAGTGCCGGTATATGAATTGTTCGGCGGACCCTATCGGGAAAGACTGCCGCTTTATTGGTCCCATTGCGGCAGTTTCCGGGTTTGGCAACGGGACTTTTTTGAAAATGAACTGGGACTTCCCCCGATCCGGACTGTTGACGATGTCACCGACCTGGGACGCGAGGCAGTTCAGCGGGGATTTCGTGCCATCAAGACCAATCCCCTGCCCCTCTGGCCGGAATCCAAGCCTTTCAATTCCGGTTTCCGGATCGGTCCGGACTTGCTGGAGCGGCGACCCATGAATTGGGTTATCGATGAAATGAAGCAGGTACTGGGTGCGTTTCGCGAGGGGATCGGGCCCGACACGGCACTATTGTTCGATCTCAATTTCAGCCAGCGCACCGAAGGCTTCGTACGCATTGCCCGCGCGCTGGAAGAATTCAACCTGACCTGGCTTGAAATCGACATGCACGATCCCGATGCCCTGGCCTATATCCGCTCCCGGTCAAGGGTGCCGATCGCCTCGCTCGAGGCGATACACGGCCTGCACGGCTACCGGCCCTACCTTGCGCAGCGCGCCGCCGACGTAGCGGTGGTTGACGTCGTCTGGAATGGCTTGCTGGAATCGACACGCATCGCCACGCTCGCCGATGCATATGAAACCGATTGCGCGCCGCATAATTTCTACGGTGATCTCGCGTCCATCATGAGCGCGCATTTTTGCGCCGCCATTCCCAACTTCCGGATCATGGAAATCGAGGTGGACGATGTTCCCTGGAAAAGCGATCTCGTCACCAATCCGCCCGTCATCGAAAGGGGCGAATTGATGGTACCGCAAGGCCCCGGCTGGGGCACGGAGGTGAACGAGGAAGCGCTGAAGGAACATCCCCCACGCAGATAGTGGCCTTTTCTAAAACTTCACCAAATCGGCGCCCTTCAAATCAAGCATTTCACGCGCCTCGTCGGGCGATGCGATCTCGTGCCCCAGTTCCTCCAGGATTTTCCGGATCTTGCTCACCTGCTCGGCGTTGGAAGTCGCCAGCTTACCACGGCTGATAAACAGTGAATCTTCCAGCCCCACGCGCACGTTGCCGCCCATCATCGCCGCCTGGGTTGCGAACGGCATCTGCGAGCGTCCTGCAGCCAGTACCGACCATTGATAATCGTCGCCAAACAGGCGATCCGCGGTTTGCTTCATGAAGATCAGGTTCTCCATGTGGGAGCCAATACCGCCGAGGATGCCAAATATCAATTGCAGGAATACCGGCGGTTTGAACAAACCGGCATCGAGGCAATGGGCCAGATTGTAGAGATGTCCAACGTCGTAGCATTCGTGCTCAAACTTGGTTCCGTGCCCTTCCCCAAGCAACTTGTAGATCTTCTCGATATCGTCGAACGTATTCCGGAAAATTCCACCCTTGGTGCCCTGAAGATATTCCGGCTCCCAATCGTGTTTCCAGTTCTTGTAACGGCCCACAAGGGGATGAAGCGCAAAATTCATGGACCCCATGTTCAAGGAACACATTTCCGGCGAGGCCTGGAGTGGAGCTGCGAGCCTTTCTTCCACCGTCATCGTCAGGCCACCGCCAGTGGTAATATTGACCACCGCGTCCGTACTTTGCTTGATGCGCGGCAGGAATTGCATGAAAACCTTTGGGTCCGGCGTCGGTCGGCCGTCATTTGGATCGCGCGCGTGCAAATGCAATATTGATGCACCAGCCTCGGCCGCCGCTATGGACTGCTCGGCAATTTCGTTTGGCGTAACCGGCAAATGATCAGACATTGTCGGTGTGTGGATGCCACCGGTCACGGCGCAAGTAATAATTACTTTGTTGGTTTTGCGTGCGGCCATTGCATTTCCCTTCATGTTCCTTTGGCGTTTTCTTCTTCGATGATAACCAGCTTGCGCCCCACCGGGAACAATTGCCAGCCTAGGCGGTCCGCGATCAGACCCCAAATTCCCTTTGGCGCATACAACATGATCAATACCGCGACCGCGCCCAGAACAATCAGATACCAGGCGCCAAGATCGGACAATGTCTCGCGCAAGACAAAGAACAAAACGGTGCCAATCAACGGCCCCTCAATCCGGCCAATTCCGCCTATGACGGTGATAAAGATAACAAACGCAGTCCAGTCATTGACGCTGAAAGCGGCCGTCGGCGAAATGCGCAGTTTCGCCATAAAGATCAGCGCTCCGATCATGGCAGCGCCGCCACAAGCGACGACATAAAGCAACCGCTTGGCGTTGGCGACGCTGACGCCAGCGGTTTCGGCAGCCATTTCGCCGTCGCGGATTGCCTGCAGGGCAAGCCCCCAGCGTGAGCGCAGTAGCAGATAAACGCCACCGACAATGGCGACCGCCACCCCAACCGTTTCATAGTAGATGATATATTCGCGCATGGCGCGCGAGGAGCCGATGGACTTTATGAGCGCAATCGGCAGGCTGACGCCAGACCCGCCGCCCAGACTAGACCATTGTGAGGCGAGCAGCAGAAAGACCTCCGCAACAACCCAGGTACCGATAGCGAAATACGCGCCCTTGAGGCGAAACACCAGCCAGGATACCGGGATCGAAATCACTGCCGAGACAATACCCGCCAGCGGAACGGTCAATACCGGCGGCACGCCCAGAAAGATCGCTGACGCAAATAGTGTATAGCCGCCGATTCCGACATAGGCTTGCTGACCAACCGACACGAGCCCGGCGTATCCGGCCAGCAGGTTCCACAGTGTCGCCAGCGACAAATAGACAAAGAACTCGCCAGCCAGACGCATGCCATTGCGATCAAGCCACCACGGGCCTGCCGCGAGCGCAATAACGAGCGCCACGGCCAGAACCAGCGCGACACGGCTTTCCGGCGTCGCCCTATCAACGCGAAAGCCGGGTTGTGCAGCATTGGCACTCATCCACCCACCCTCGGAAACAGGCCTTTCTCAAGAGCGGCCTGCCGGTCGAAACTCCGCATCATCCATCCACCCTCGGAAACAGGCCTTTCTCAAGAGCGGCCTGCCGGTCGAAACTCCGCATCATCCATCCACCCTCGGAAACAGGCCTTCCGGCCTTAAAGCAAGGACAGCGAGAAATACCAGGTGACCGGCAAGGATTTGCCACCCTGGATCAATCATGGCGCCAATGGCCTGCGCAACGCCCAGTATAATTCCGCCAAGCAACGTGCCCCAAAGATTTCCGAGACCGCCAATGATAACTGCTTCAAAGCCAAAGATAAGCCGTTGCGGCCCCAGCGTCGGGTCGAAATTCGCACGCGACGCCAAAAAAATTCCGGCAACCGCAACGATTGTCAGAGATATGGCCATCGCCAGACTATAGAGATGGCGGTTGTTGTATCCCATCAGCCGGGCCATTTCCTGATCGTCGGACGTTGCCCGCAGAGCGCGCCCGAGCGGCGTCGAGTAGAACACAAATTGCAACGCGCCGATCAGGACGACGGCGGTAACAAACATCAGCAGCGGCATCCAGCCAATGCTCAGCCCCTCGGCAATATTGAATGAAGCGATTTCAATCGGACCGGCATTCAGCTTTTGGCTATCCGCCGTATAAATTTGCAACAGGGCATTTTGAATAATCACCGACAGGCCAAAGCTGACCAGCAGCGGCGGCAAAATGTCGTCGCCAAGCGTCCGATTGAAAATGTACCGCTGCAGCATGTAGCCGAAGGCTGCCATCAGGGGAGCGACGACCAATATTGCAACCAACGGATTCATCCCGGTCAGCGTTATACAGGAAAGCGCGACATAGGCTGACAGGACGATCAGATCGCCGTGTGCGATATTGACCAGTCGCATGACACCAAAAATCAGCGAAAGTCCTGCAGCGAACAAAGCGTAGAGCCCGCCCACGAGAACGCCTTGCAATATTGCGTTCGCCCAGACCATGCCTACACTCCAAAATATGCATTCGAGATTTCGGCACGCGACAACTCGTTCGGCGTCCCCTCGAGGGTGATACGTCCGCCGCGCAGGCAATAGACGCGCGAGGCGACGGACAAAGCCTGTGCTGTATCCTGCTCGACAACAATCGCCGTTGTTCCAGCGGCGGTTACCCGCGGCAAAGCGCTGTAAATGTCGCGGATCACGATTGGCGCAAGTCCAAGGCTCAACTCATCGATCAGGATCAATTCCGGATTGGCCATCAACGCGCGGCCAATGGCCACCATTTGCTGCTGACCGCCGGACAGGGAGGTGGCAGGCTGGTTGCGCCGCTCGCCAAGAACGGGAAAAAGATCGTACACTTCCGCCAGCGACCACGGCCCGTCGCGCTGCAACTGGCCACCTGCCATTAAATTCTCTTCAACCGACAGCGAACGGAACAGCCGCCGCCCTTCCGGCACCAGGGCAATCCCGCCTGCGACGATACGATGGGTTTCCATCCCGGTCAGTTCATTGCCGCGAAAGCGAATTTTCGAATCTGCGGTCCGCACAAGCCCGACGATCGATTTCATCAACGTCGACTTGCCGGCACTGTTGGCGCCGATCACGGCAATCGTTTCGCCCGCCGAGACAGACAACGATACGCCAAACAATGCCTGGAACGACCCGTAATAAGCCTGCAGATTGCTGACTTCCAGCAGAGGAGTGTCAGGCATTGGCTTCCAACCCAAGATAAATTTCGTGCACTTCGGGACTGTCCATAACCGCGCGCGGATCGCCCTCGATCAGCTTTGCACCCTGGTGCAGAACAAACAGCCCGTCGACGACCGCCAACAGGGCATGCACAACATGTTCGATCCAGATAACCGAAACGCCGGTTTGGCGGATCTGGTTGATTGCAACGATCAGGTCTTCACACTCATGCGGGGTCAGGCCGCCGGCAATCTCATCGAGCAACAACAATTGCGGATCGCCGGCAAGCGCCCGTGCGAGTTCCAACCGCTTTCGCTCGAGAAGCGTCAACGAAGAAGCCAACGCATTGGCTTTTGCCAGCATCCCGGTTAACTGCAAAACTTCGACCGCGCGGGATTCAACCCCGGCGCGATCCCTGCGGGCGCCGAAAAACCCCGTCACACACAGGTTTTCAAATACGCTAAGGCCGCCGAAGGGTTGTGGAATTTGGAAGCTTCGGCCAATACCGATCTGGCAACGGCGCGACGCACCAAGATGCGTAATGTCTTCACCGCGAAAAAACACCCGCCCTGCGTCGGGCGCGTGAACACCGGCAATGATATTGAAGAGCGAGGTTTTCCCAGCCCCATTCGGCCCAAGGATTCCAAGCGCCTCCCCCTCATCGAGGGAGAGGTCGACATTGTCCGCAACAACAACGGCGCCAAACCGCTTACTTACCGACTGAAGCGACAAGAGTGCAGTCATCGCCCTGCCCTGCTGGCCGGCCTAGAGCGACCGGGTCTTGCCGCCAACGGGAATGGCCGGAGCGTTCTTGTTCGCGGTCACAACCAGATCGTAGCTCTTGCCCTTGCGCACCCATTGTCCTGCGACAAGCGGTGTCTTGGAGACGTTCTTCACGGGACCTGGCCATTTGACCGGACCAACGATCGTGTTGAGGTTCGTGGCGGCCACAGCCTGAATAATTGCTTTTGGATCGTCGATTGACTTGGCGCGCTGAAGCGAATCGATCACGACTTCAAACAGCGCATGTACAAAGCCAACCGGCTGGGTCCACGGGCGTTTCGACGCTGTCATCCAGGCAGCAGCGAGGTCCTTGGCGCTCTGGCCTGTGAGGCTGGACTTGAACGGATGGTTCGGCGACCACCAGATTTCGGTCGTCAGACCATCCCCGCGGGCGCCCAGGCTTTCGAGAACGGAAGGGAAAAGCAACGCCTTGCCAACTGTCACCACCTTAGGCTTGAAGCCCTGCTGGGCAGCCTGCGCCCAAAAGGTTGCGAAGTCCGGCGGGATCATCACGCCGGTCACAATCTCCGCGCCAGCCTTCTTGAATGCGGAAATCTGCGCGGTGAAGTCGTTCGACAATGGCGTGTAGCGGCCTGGATCAATCAGCTTGTATCCGGCCTTTCCAAGCGGCGTCGGCAGACCGAGCTTTTTGTCGCCCCAGGCATTGCCGTCGGCATCATTGGGGAACAGGCCTCCGACAACCTTGTTGGTGGATACTCCGTCCCACAGGTTGAGGAACGAGGCTATGACGTCTTCCAGGCCCCAGAAAAAATGATAGGTCCAATCAAAGCCCTTTGCAGGATTGCCTTTCCGGCCAAAGAAATAAGGCTGCCAGGGGCAATTTGTCGTCACGCACGGCACTTCATTGGCCTCAGCCTGATCTGCGACTGGGTTTGTGGTGTCCGGCGTCGCTATGCCGGTAAGCATGGTCACCTGATCTTTCAGGATAAGTTCCGAGGCGACCTCGGAAGCGCGGTTGGCGTTGGACTGGGAGTCCTTGACTATGATCTGGACCGGGTATGTCTTGCCATTGTTGACGATGCCCTTGCCGATTTTCTTCTTTACGCCTTCAATGATGAACTTGTCGGCTTCAGCAAATCCAGCCAGGGGACCGCTCGAGGGTGTAACAAAACCGATCTTGATTTCCTTGCTCGCCGCATTGGCGGGAATGGCGCGCAACACGGCCGGTGCCGCAACCAGCGCTGCACCGCCTGACAGGACTCGCCGGCGAGAGGGCGCCAGCCCGGAACGTTCGATTGCCTTGCCTGCAGAGTGGTCTTTGCCCATTGTACTTCTCCCTCATATAGGTCCGCGCGCGGACATTTACTGTTTGTCGGCTTTTTCCATTGCGTCCATCGCCATGAAGTGCGCGATGACTTTCTTGCGCAAGGCTGCCTGCTCCTCTTCATCCCATTTGCGAAAGCCTTCACCCGACTTGAAGCCCAACCGCCCGCCGGCGACGAGTTCTTCCAGGTAGGGTGATGGCCCCGGCGTCCGGTCAATATAAGGCAACACCTGCTGATGAATGGCAAGGGTCAGATCGGTCCCAACCATGTCGGCATTCTCCAGTGGACCGAGGACCGGCAAGCGGCGGCCGAAACTCGCCTTTACCACCGTGTCCACCATATCCGCATCGCAAATGCCCTCAGCGACGATCGAAATCGCTTCACGCCACAAGGCATGTTGGAGACGATTTCCAACAAACCCGGGAACATCCTTTTTGACTTCAACCGGCGTTTTTCCCGCCGCTGCCAGAATTTCGACCATTGCACCGACGGTTGCGTCGGATGTATCGGCGGTACGCACCACTTCCACCAGCGGCACCAGGTAAGGCGGATTCCACCAGTGGGTTCCGACGACGCGCGTGCGATCCGCGACATTTTTCATGATTTCGGTAATCGGCATGACCGAAGTGTTGGAGGCGAGGATGGCGTGAGGCGGCGCCAGGGACTCGATTTCCGCAAAGAGCTTTTGCTTCAGTTCCATGTTTTCCGGCGCGGCCTCAATCACCAAATCCATGCCAGTAACGCACTGGGTATTGTCAGCCTTGACCTTGATACGCTCGAGCGCATCATGGCCTATACCCATGTCGGTGAGGTTCTGCGCTACCTTGGTATGGACCGTGGAACGCGCCTCCTCGAATGGATCGGTTATGGTGACGTCGTGACCGGCGACGGCAAAGACCTGTGCAATGCCGTGCCCCATGAGCCCGGCGCCAATAACCGCAACTTTTGCTTTTTCCGGCATGGCGTTTCCCTCGGATATCCCTGTCATCCCGGGCTATCGTGACCTGACCGATCCGGGATCCATCCAGATTAGCCCGGCCCTACAATGCGATGCGCGAAGCTGGCGCATCACTGGAGATCAGGCGCTACTAGCCCGCCGTATACCCACCATCGGCGTAGAGGATGTGTCCGGTGTAGAAGTCAGACGCCTTCGAAGCCAGAAACAACAGCGGACCGGCAAGGTCCTCCGGTTCCCCGAGCCGTCCCTTGGGTACGCGCGACAAGAATCCGGCCCGCACTGCGTTGGCGTTTTCATTGTCCTCGTACATCCAGGCCGTCAGCGGTGAGCGAAACACCGTGGGCGCAATTGCGTTTACGGTTATCCCGGTAGGTCCCAATTCGCAGCCCAGCGCCTTGGTCATGCCGTCAACCGCCGACTTCGACGAACAATAGGCGGTGTACCCCGCCGGATGGCCAAGCAACCCCCGTGCTGAAGACATCAGCACGATCTTGCCACCCTTCCCCTGCTCCAGCATTTGCGTGGCCGCCGATTTCGCCATCAGCCAGCTTTGGGTGACATTGGCATCCATTACGTCGAGAAAGCGCTCTGCCGACATATCGTGGATCTTGGCGACGTCGTTCTTGCCCTGGGCAACAACGAGAATATCAACCTGACCGAACCGCTTGACTCCCCCAGCGATCACGTCATCGCAGAGTTCCGATGTTGTCGGGCGGATGTTCAACCCTTCAACTTCAGCGCCAAGCGCTTCGCAATCCTTTGAAACCTCAGCCAGGGCCTCGGCGTTACCGGCTGTCAAGACCAGCTTACATCCAGCGCCCGCGAGTATTTTCGCCGCCAAAGCACCGAAGGCGCCCGACGCTCCCGTGACCACCGCGACCTTGCCCTTGATATCAAACAGGCTGTGCGGATTTTTAAGAAAGTCATCCATGCCGGACTCCTCAGGTGTTGTGACCGGGCGGATACGGTATCGACACCAGCAAAGTGCACATGTGGTTTGAAGCGTTAACGATTTCGCGCACCTCATTTGGCGGAATGGTGCAGGAATCGTACTTCTTCATTACCGTCGTCTTGCCATCAATGGTAATCGTCAACTCGCCACCGAGCACCACGTAGATTTTTTCGAACGGCGTAGAGTCCGGCCCCGCGCCACCGCCGGGAAGGAAGTGCGAAAGCCCGATCCAATGGCTCTTGGAAGAACCTTCTTCCCAGCCCTGCAGCCGCAGACCGATGCACTCGCGATGATTTGCGGCCTCATAGGGCTTGGCGTCTTCGAAGCGTTTCAGAAACATCAGCCAAAATCCTCCCCTTTTTCTATGCGATAGTTTTGATCGGGATTGGTGATTGCCACGAGCCGGATGATGCAGCCATCGCCGCGGTCCCAGTTCCACGGGAAGAACGCGAAGGTCACCCGTTTGCCTGTGACCGCATCAAGATCGCCGCCGACATTTTCAATGCCGAGAATACCGTTGCTGAAAAGGATCCGGTGTACAGGCTCCCACTCCGGAAAATCATCCTTCCAGTCGCGACCGCCAGACCATTCCTTGTACTCCTCGGCCAGATGCGGCAGCAACGGGCCGTTGCGCTGGGGCCCGATAGCAGTTGCAAGTGGATGATCATTGGCTTGCGTGTCGTGACCAACGACCTTGACTTTCTTTTCCACAAACCATTCACCGGCCGAGGGAACAAATCCCGGCGCGCGGGCAAAATAATCCTCATTGTCTTCGTAGATATGATGCCATCCCGTGTTGACAATCACGACATCACCCGGCCGAACCTGTTTGCCTGCGGCCGCCTCCAGATCGTCATAGGTGATTGATTCCCATTTCTTCTTCGGGATCGACACGACAATTCCGGATCCGAAGAAATGCGGCAACGGCACTTCGTCGATGAACGGAGTGTTTTGCACCACATGCGCGGGCGCATCGATATGGGTCGTGTTGTGCATGGTCGTCGTTATGCGCTGGGACAGCACACCGGACTTGGCCATGTAATGGATGCGCTCGATCTTGACGTCTTCGAAATAGGGCCAGTTCGGCGACTGGTAGCCGAAGCGATGGGACAGGTTGTAAAACTTCAGCCCCATGTAGTTTTCGAGATTGTCGTAAAAGTCGATACCGCGAATGTTGATCATGGTTTTATGCCCTCCCTGCAACCGCTATTGGCATTGCATCAGCGTTGCGTTTTGCCGGCAACTGACATGCAATTAACGCATTGGGACAAGATTGCCCCGGCTGTTGCGCCAAGACAAGTGCGCTTAACCCACAATTCGATACACTTGTACTGTATAGTGATACAGCTTATTCTTGCGCCCAGCAAAACGTGAAGGCAGAAAGCGTGAAGGCAGATTGCGTTGTGGAAACAAAAGGCCAGAAAGTCGAAAGCGGAAGCATCCAGGTGATTGCTCGCGCCGCGGCCATTTTACGGATTGTGGACGCAGCGCCCGGCGGCCTTTCGCTGGGCCAGATTGCCAAGCAAACCGGCCTACCGCGTTCAACCGTGCAGCGCATCGTGAATGCGTTGGCGATGCAAGAGTTTCTAACGCCCGCATCGCGTGGCGGCGGGGTCCGGATCGGCCGCGGCCTGCAGCGGCTCGCAGCGAACGACCGGCCGGAGCCCGCCCGGCAAGTTGCGCGACTGCTCCGCGAGCTTGGTGAAAAAGTCGGCGAAACCGTTGATCTTGCCACCTTGTCAGAAGGGTCGGCAATGTTTGTCGACCAGGTACAGGGGAGCCACCGGCTCGTCGCACTGTCTGCGGTCGGCGCCCGCTTTCCTTTACATTGCACCGCAAATGGCAAGGCAATTCTGTCCCTGTTTCCCAAGGAGGAAGCAGAATTTCTGATCGGAAAAAGCCTAGAGGAACATCCGCAATACAAGTTGCGCAATCGCCGGGCGCTTTTGCGCGAACTGGAGGACGCCCGTTCCACGCGCCTGTCCTACGATTTCGAGGAACATGGCGAAGGCATCTTTGCCATCGGAACAGCGTTTCGCGGGGCGGACGGCACGCCGCTCGCGGTATCCATACCGGTTCCGTCGCAACGGTTTGCCGAGCAACGGGAATTCCTGGCGGAACAGCTTCTAGAGTTCCGCATACAGGCTCGCGGCGTGATGCGATAAAATACAAGCCGCCCTATCCGGCGCCCCGCGCGACGCTCTCCTTGTCCCAGCCGGCGAGCCTTTGATAATTGGCTGATATCTTCCTCAATTCGTCGACGCTGATGATGTCCTCAAGCCGGTCGAATCTCTTGCCGCCGGACAATTCCTCAACGGTATCAATGATGAGATCGGGCGGCGCTGTGCGATTTTCCAACACGACCCGGCTGGTCAACGGAATACGGATCCGTTCGTACTCTTTCAGGGCTGATTCTACGTCACTATTTTGCGCCAGCAAATCGGCCAATTGCGCGGAATCCAGGATCGCCTGCGCACCGCCATTGCCACCGCGCGGATACATCGGATGGGCAGCATCGCCCATCAGCGTCACACGGCCAAAACTCCATTGATCGACCGGATTGCGGTCGGTCATGGGCAGACTCAAGATGATATCTGCGTTGCGCAACATCCAGGCGGCGTCAAGCCAATCGAACGACCAGTCTTTATAGATCGGGTAGAAATCCTCGAGTTTGCCTTCCTTGTTCCAGTCGACGGTATGCTCGTCATCGGAATACACCTCCGCCGTCCAGTTGATAAGTTGATTGCCTTCCTCGTCGATATTGTTGCGTATAGGATAGAACAACAGCTTGCTGGTTGTTTTCAAACCGCCGATGCGTGTCACACTGGCGCCGCTCAGAAACGGTTTCGCTCGCGTGACGCCGCGCCACAGATTGATGCCGTGGAAAACCGGCGGACCTTCGTCAGGGTAGAATTGCTGGCGAAGCGCCGAATGAATTCCATCGCACGCAACAACAACATCCGCCTCCTGTGACGGCAGGTTTGCGCCGTTTGCATCGACGAAATGAGCCGACACTCTGTTTCCCGATTGCGAAGTTCCAGTGCAACGGTGACTGATACTTACGGCATTGCGCCCAAGCCGTTCGCAGACGGCCTCATACAGCACCATGTGCAGATCGCCGCGGTGGATCGAAAAATGCGGTATATCGTATCCGGCACGCAAGCCGCTCGCTTCGCTCAGAATGAATTGGCCATGATGCGTGAAGTAGGCAAATTCCCTCGCCTCAACCGCAACGGCGCGAACAGCCTCCAGCAGGTCCAGCTTGACCAGTTGCTGCATGGCATGGGGAAACAAATTGATCCCAACGCCAAGCGGCTTCATTTCCTCCACTGCTTCATAGACGCGTATGGTGGCCGGAATTTTTCGTGCGTGCAATTGCAGGGCAAGAGTCAACCCACCGATTCCGCCGCCGATGATGGCAATGTCCATTCAGCGCCTCCCGGCCTATTCGGCTGCCTGCAATGCGGGCATTTCCGGCGGCAGAGACTGGCGCCCAAGGATCATGTCGGCAGCCTTCTCGGCGATCATGATAGTCGGTGCATTTGTATGCCCGCTGACAACGTATGGCATGACAGAGGCATCGACGATACGCAGGCCTTCCACGCCATTGACCTTTAATTGCCCGTCAACGACGGCTCTGCCGTCAGTTCCCATGCGGCAGGTCGAAGTCGGATGAAACAGCATGCTCGCGGTTTCACGGATGAAGGCGTCAATCTCGTCGTCGCTCTGCACTTGATCGCCGGGTATCGTTTCCCCCTGGACCATACTCTTGAGCGGCTCAATGGCGTAAAGCTCCCGCGCGTGCTTGAACGCCTCCCGAATGGCAATGCGATCATTTTCGGCCTGAAGGTAATTGTGCACAATCCTCGCGTGGTCTAGCGGATTGGCCGAGCGCAACGTTACCGAGCCGCGGCTTTCCGGATGCAGCAGAATGACGCGACATCCGAGGAAACCGTCTTTCGGTTTACGGACTCCCGGGAACCAGACCTGCGTGAGCGGATCGATGCGGTTCATCAATATTTCAATATCCGGTGCAACCAGGTCAGGACGTGTCTTGACGTAGGCCAGGGAGGCGACCGGTTGCGTTGCAAGTTTTCCCTTGCTGAACAGGACCCATTGCAGCGCCGACACAGCCAGACGGTCAAGGCGGAAGTCATCCAGGTAATGGGCCATCTGATCACTGCGATAACCCATCAGTACGCTAATGTGATCTTGCAGATTCTGCCCGACATCCGGCGCATCGTGTACGACCTCGATATCATGTTCGCGCAAATGTTCGGCCGGCCCGACTCCTGAAAGCATGAGCAGCTGCGGTGAGTTATACGCTCCCCCGCATATCAGCACCTCGCGGGAAGCGCGTACCTCGATGCATTCCCCGCCGCGAGTGTATTCGAGCCCAACGGCGCGCCCTCCCTCGAACAATATCTTCGTTGCCTGCGCGCCAGTGGCGACCGACAGATTTGCCCGGCCCATGGCAGGCTCGAGAAAGCGTTTGGATACGCTGCCGCGGCGACCGTTGTGGATGGTGTAGTCGGCCGGGCCAAAACCATCCTGCACCGCGCCATTGTGATCCATGGTGTTACGGTGACCCATCGCTTTGCCAGCGGCAAGATAGGCCTTGAACGCCTCGCTTTCGCGGTCGCCTGGACTGACGCTCAGCGGTCCGCCCTGGCCGTGAAACTCCGAACCGCCACCATGATAATTTTCCGAGCGTTTAAAATAGGGCAGTACGTCGCTGTAACTCCAGCCGCTGAGCCCCAATTGTCCCCACCGGTCATAGTCGCTCGCATGACCGCGACAATAAATCATGCCATTGATCGAGGACGAGCCGCCAAGCGCCTTGCCGCGCGGCACCAACAACCGGCGGTTGTCAAGATACGGCTCGGGCTCGGAATAATAATTCCACTGGAATCGCGGATCGGTCATCAGGTCACGGAATTTAAGCGGCAGCGCCAGCCACATGTGCCGATCCGGCTTGCCGGCCTCCAACAGCAGTACCTTGCAAGCCGCATCCTCGCTCAGGCGCGCGGCGAGAACGCAGCCGGCAGACCCGCCGCCCGCAATGATAAAATCGTAGGTTTCAGTTGTGGCCATTGGTCTGCCGCCCCCCTTGTATTGCGAAAGTGTGGCTTTCACGCTGGTCAACGTCAAGGCAGGCCGAAATCCTTGACGAAGGCATGGTCAAACAAGGCGCGACATGCGGCCGGATTACCGGGATGACGCGCATCAACAATCAAGTTCGGTGATTTTCTCGTCAAACTTGTGCATGCGCTCGCAGCCAGCCTCGGTAATGAGGAAATTGTCACAGGCCCAACTGTAGGTGGTCGATGTCACGTAAGTCGGATGAACGGCAACAACCATGTTTGCGGCCAGGGGCATGGTTTCGTCGAACCGCACCAGCGGGCGCTCAACCATGTCATAGCCCTGGCTGTGGCAGTACAGGCGTGTTTCTTCCGGCTTGCCGTTGCTGCGCATGAATTCGTTATGGCTTTCCCAGATATCCTTGCAGGATGCTCCCGGTTTGAGCATTTTCAGCGTATGGGCGCGCGCCTCCAGAACGAAAGCGAATTCATCTTTCATTTCCTGGCTGGCCTTTCCGAGTACACAGGTGCGGCCGAGCTCGGTATACATGCCGCCGGGCCCGGCATTCTCAATCAAAATTGTAAACTGGTCGCCCTTGTTCATGGTGCGAGCCTGCTGATGCGGCGGGCACATGACAGCGGCGCTGCCGACCGGCCCCGAGGCGCACATGTACCAGCCCTGTTCGGAGCCTATAATTGTGCCCGCATGGCGCGCGGCGGACATGACTGCCTGGTCCTGCATGCCAGGCGCCACCGCCTTGAAGGCCTCCTCCATCTGCATGTCCTGCATGGCGGTGGCCTTGTACATCAGTTCGATTTCTTCAGGACTTTTCAGCGCCCGGATTTCGTCGACGAAATCCGAAGCGTTGACGAAGTCCTCGTTGGTGGGTGCATTTTTCTTCAGGTATTCGACGAACTGATGCGGGATTGAGGCTGTCGCCAGCAGCCCGACCTTGGCGCCCTTGTGGGAGGCGAGAGCCTTGACGGCCAATTCAGCGTCGTATTCGCCGGTGTAATGTGCCGTGTGATAGCTGGGTACGCCCATTCGCCGCTTTACTCCGCGGTGAACGCCATCGCCGTCCCCGTCTATTTCCCGGTCCATGCCGAACGGCCCCTGGCCGATCAGGGTCATGCCTTCGTCTTTCGGGAAGATCAGCGTCACCGGATACCCGTTAGTGGCAGGCAGATCGGTCAGGTATTTGACGTAGCCGCCCATGAAATCATTGTTGTTCTGCATCACCAGAACATCGATGCCGCGCTCGTCCATCCCCTTGCGTACAAGCGCCCAGCGGCGCTCCAGTTCGGCGGTGGAAACCGGCGTGTTCAGCCTTTCAGACAATTGGGCCATGTCAGGCCTCCTCGCGTTTGTTGACGATGTTAATCATTCCGGCGAAGTCGCCGTCGAGAAATTTGCGCATGTTGTGTTCGATAATCGGCAGGGCGCGTTTCGGGTATTCGTCGTGGAAACCGCCAAGATGCGGGGTAACGATCACATTGTCCATCGCCCAATACGGATGGTCATCCGGCAGCGGCTCTACATCGAATACATCGAGAGCCGCACCGGCAATCGTTTTGCTTTCCAGCGCTTCAAGCAGCGCGTCGTCGTCGACCACGCCGCCGCGCGCGATATTGATCAGATAGGCCTGTGGTTTCATCGCGGCGAGAAACTCTGCGTTGGCAAGGTGATGATTTTCGCTGGTATAGGGCGTCAGCAAGATGACATAGTCACTTTGCGAAACGACCTTGCGTAATTCCGCGCGGGGAACAACGTCGTCGAAACCGGTCAAGGGGCGCGGCGCTCCGGTTACCCCTGTTACATGCATACCCAGCGCCTGACAGCGCGGCCCCAATGCCTCGGCAATCACGCCAAGACCGACAATCGCGACACGCTTGCCGTCCAGCAACCGCACCGGAAAGCGATCCCACTTGTGATTTTGCTGGTTCGCCAATACCCGCGGCGTCTGCCGAGACAGGTCGAACATGGCGGCGATCGCGGCCTCGGCGCAGGGTGGACCGTGGACGCCCTGCATGTTGGTGACCTGGATAGTCTTGCGAAATGATGGTTGATCGACGATGCCATCCACGCCGGACCCGAGCGCCTGCACCCATTTCAGCTTTTCGCCCTTGAAAAAAATTTCATCGGAAAGCATGACGCCAAAAGCGAGCACCATGTCCGCGTCAGCGATATAGGGACCGGCTTGCGTGTTGTGATCCACCAGGTCGATTTTCACCTGGGGAAATTGCTCCAGCAGGCGATCATAATAGATGCTGCGAATTGGCGCCGGCAACGACAGCACAATCAGTAAATTGCTCATTGCCCTCTATTGCCTTGCCAAGGATCTAAAGCAAGCGCTAATCGTCGCTCGCAGAATCATCGCTCGAAAGTGCCGAAACCGGGCTTGTGTTTTTTCTCGTCGAGGAATGAGGACAGCCCCTTTTCCATCCCCTTTTCCTTGTCGACATGCTGCAGAGCCTGCAGTTTCGCGGCGAGAAAATTATAGGCCTGATCGTGTTCCATGCCACGTACGTGCCGCACCGCTTCCTTGGTGTACCTCAGGGTCGCCGGATTTTTTTCCAATAGAATATTTGCAATCCGCAAAGTTTCGCTACGTAATTCGTCTTTTGGGACAGAATAATTGACCAGCTTGATTTCCGCCGCTTTCTTGCCGTCGAAAGGCAAGCCGGTCATGGCGTAAAACATGGCGTCGCGGTGACTGAGCATCTGTGCAATGTTCCAGCTGACAATACCGCCCGGGATAACGCCCCAATTCACTTCCGACAGGCCGAAGGTCGCATCGTCAGCAGCTATGGCAATGTCGCAGGCGCAGACCGGCGTAAAGGCGCCACCGAAGCAATAGCCATTGACCATCGCAATGGTCGGCTTGGGGAAATTCGATATCTTGTGCCAGCGCCAGGTATTGGCAGCGGCTTGCGAACGGGCACGCTCCACGGGATTGTCGAAATTCTGCCGGAAGTAGAGTTTCAGGTCCTGACCAGCGCTGAAGCTTTCGCCCTTGCCCGTAAGAATCAAGACTTTGGTTTCTTCATCATGGGCAAGCCAGCCCAATGCGTCGTCCATCTCGTAGTGCAATTGCGGGCTCATCGCATTGCGTTTGGATGGACGATTGAAACACAGGAACGTAACGCCACCGTCTCGTTCTACCGCGATATCCTCGTAGTCCCGATCCATCTCATCCTCCCGATTGTTTGGCTGGATGATAGATCGGATTGGGCTGCCTGTGAAATCATCTCCGGCCCGACCAGGATTGAAGGCCGCCGTCAAAGTCAATCCGGTGCATCAAATAGCATAGACAATCGAGCCGCACGGCCCGCTCATCGCGGGTCAACATCGCCGGGATTGCCGGTTTAGCCAGGCGTATTTCCCCATCGTCATAAGTGAAATATTCGCCAGCAGGCGCGTCTGGTTCGGCCTCGACGATCAGCCTGGCATCCGCGCCGTGACGGGCCTGCCCAAACGGACTGCCAGGCTCCAATTCAAAAAAATTGAGGTGGTCGATATCGTCGCGGAAGCGCAAGTCCGCATCCGACCCATCGAAAGAAATCGTGGCCTGCGCCGGCGCCTTGACGATGGCAAATGTACGCATGAGGTCGAAATCGGCCGGAACGGGTGCATGTTCGGGAAATCCCGATTGCATCAGGCAGGCCTCAAGAAACTCCGCCGCATGGGCCGTCGCGGCATGCTCACCGGCCTTGCCGCATTCGACTGTCACGGCAGGACAGATTTCTGCCATGGCCGCCGATTGTACGCCCGCGGGCTTGGTAAAATGCACCACCGTGCGGCTAAACAGTCGCGCCAAATGC
>CAZTMN010000013.1:0-54030 GCA_964615275.1 uncultured Beijerinckia sp.
CGGCTGCATGGCGATAGAAGATGGCTGGTCCATCGCCCGTTGCATCGACGAAAATCCCGGCGATCCTGCGGCGGCATTGCAGGCCTATGAAGCAGAGCGGCGGCCCCGCACGTCGCAAGTGCAGCTGCAGGCACGCCAGCAGTTTCTCAACAACAAGAAGCACCCCGCGCCGCCGCCACTGAGCCGCGAATGGATTTTCGCCTGGGACGCGACAAGGGGACAGAATTATACGCCGGCGTGATGTCTCCGGATGCGACGCTATGCCTCGGCCCCGAGATCTTTCAACTTCGGCGCCACTTTTTCCATGAAATCGCGCATCGAGCGGGCGCGTTTTTCCGGCGTCGACCAGGACTTGCCGGTAAGCAACAGTAGGGTTCCAAAACCGCCGGACTGCTCGTAGGCTTCCATCAGTTCTTCGGTAACCTGCTCTGGCGTGCCAACCGTGTAGAGCTTGTATTTCACCATGTCCTCTATCGTCACGGTGTCGCCCTCAAGCGGCAGTTTGTAGACATTGCGGGCAAAATTGACGAGGCCCCGGTTGACCTGGAAGCCGAGCTCGTAACTCACCTCCTCGCGCATGTCATCCATCGCCTCGTCTTTAGAACCGGCGATGTAAACAAGCCTGGAAACAGCAACATTGCGGCGTGGGTCCTCGCGTCCGGCGGCCCTCCCCGCCTCGCAATACAGGTCCGCCTTCCTGCGCAGCATGTGATTGGGTTCAAGAAAAGCGGATAATATTGTCCAGCCGTTTTCGCCGGCCATTTTCAGCATTTCCGGCTGGTCGGTGGCGGTCGCCATCGGCATGTCCTTGCCGTTGAACGGATGCGGCTCCGGCACGATGCCCTTGCCCTGCCAGAACCTGCCGTTCCAGTCGAACGGTTCCTGCGCCGACCAGGTCTTGCGGATCAGCTCCAGCGATTCATTCAATCGCGCGTGGCGATCCTCGAACGACATGCCGCGCATTTCGGCAAAAATCGGCGAGGGAAAACCGGACCCGAACCCGAATATGAAACGCCCGGCGCCAATGACATTGTCGGTCGTCGCCGCCTGCAGCGCGATATCGACCGGATGCTGGAGATGGGCAATTTTGATGGCGGCCCCAAAACGTATGTCCTTTGTCAAGGCGGCAGCCTTGCACATCAACAGTTCCGGCACCGGGATCGTGTCGACCTTGCCGACGTAGATCGGCTCGCTGTGATGTTCGGAAATATAGCAATCGCGGAAGCCGAGTTGATCGGCAAGAATGATTTCCTCAAGGTCCATTTGAAACGTTTGTGCCGGCGAAGTACGGCGGCGAAAGCCATTCGACCAAATTCCAAATTCCATTTTGACTCTTTCTTCGTACAGTCTTGCGAACGCGTGCGCCCGGTTACCCGGTCAATCGTCCTTGCGGAACAACTGCGCCAATGCGTCGATTTCCTCACGCTTTCCTTCGAAGTCCTTGGCAAGCCGGTCGTACAACCCTGCGATGGCCTTGTGAATCTCGCCTTCGGCCCGATCACCGACGAAAGTCGATATCTCCTCCATTTCCGCCACCCAGCGATAGGCTTTGCCAAACATGTCCGGCACGCTGCGCTGCAGCGACTTGAACAAGGTCGCCTGGCTGGTCATCAACTCGTCGCGGAGCGCTTCGCTGATTCCTGCGCGGCTCGCCGCCAGCGCCATGGTCGTCGCGATCGCGGTAACGCCCTTGGTGATGCCGCCGTAGCACATTTTCAGCGCAGAAGCCGTGCCGATAGTCGCGTCGAGTTCCCTGCAATTGAGACCGAGCTCGTTCAGGCTTCTCGCAGCGCTGGCGTCGGGACCGGAAATATAGATCACCGGGCCGGCATATCCGTCCCTGGGCGGCCCACCGATGATGCCCCCGTCGATATACCGGCAGCCGGTTTCCTCTATGACGCGGCCGATTTCGACTGCCGTGTCAGGATTGACAGCGTTGAGATCGGCAAAGTGCGGCTTTGCGCTGGATGCCGAGAGAACCGGGCTCAGCTTGTTGGCTAGATCAAGTGCATCCCCCGGCGGCAAGACCGACAATATCATGTCAGCGGCGGCAATCTCGTCTGTTGTTGCGCCGGACATGCCGGCGGCATTTGCCCGCGCGATCGTCGCCTCGCTGCGGCCGTCAAGCAATGTGAGCACGTTTGCGCCATTGGCGGCCAACCGCGCACCTATCGCAGCGCCCATCATGCCTGGTGCGATCACAGCAATCGTGGTCGTCATTCTCTATACTCCGGGATAGGGGTTTCCGGTTAACAGTCCGGGGATCAAATGAGGCTTGTCGATTGTGCCCTAGATTGATCGCCAAGGCGAGTGCGCGAAACAGCGCTGCCGGTTTTCCCAAGTGCGACCACGCGGAGCCAGCCCAACGGTGTGGGTCAGGTTCCACATCGCGGTTTCGCGCACCCGGTCAATCTGCTAGAGACATAACCGCCAGCCCGCCGGGAATTCAATGCAATGAACATGCAACAGACCAAAACGGTTCAGCAGCTGATGGCGACCATGGGCGAGCGCGCCCGGGCCGCCGCGCATTCGCTTGGCTTGGCCAGCACCGAACAAAAAAACAAGGCGCTGTTGGCCATGGCAACGGCGCTCTACGACAATTCGAGTACAATTCTTGCCGGCAACGAGCTTGACTTGGAAGCCGCGGGAGAGGCCGGGGCAACGCCGGCCTTCATTGATCGGCTGAAGCTTGACACTGCCCGCATCAACGCCATCGGCCAGGGGCTGGAAATGATTGCCGGCCTGCCAGATCCCGTGGGCCAGGTGATGGATGCCTGGGAACGCCCCAACGGTTTGAAAATAGAGCGTGTGCGCACGCCGCTCGGTGTAATCGGCGTAATCTTCGAGAGCCGCCCCAACGTGACCGCCGATGCCGGCGGCCTGTGCCTGAAGGCTGGCAACGCGGCAATCTTGCGCACCGGTTCCGATGCCCTGCGCTCGGCGACAGCCATCCATGACTGCCTCGCAGAGGGCCTGACGGCTGCAGGCCTGCCTGAACACGCCATTCAGCTGGTGCCCGTCAAGGACCGCGATGCCGTTGGCGAAATGCTCAGGGGATTGCACGGAAATCTGGATGTTATCGTACCGCGTGGCGGCAAATCTCTTGTCGGGCGTGTGCAAGACGAGGCGCGGGTGCCGGTATTCGCCCATCTGGAAGGCCTGGTGCATGTGTACATTCATGCGGCGGCCGATCTGCAGAAGGCGCTTGCGATCGTGCGCAACTCGAAACTTCGGCGCACCGGGATCTGCGGCGCCGCCGAAAGCCTGTTGGTCGACAAAAAGATTGCGGCGGAAGCCGGCCGGCAGCTGGTGGCAATGTTGCTGGATGCGGGCTGCGAGGTGCGCGGCGACGCCGCGATTTGTGCGATGGACCCAAGGGTCGAACAGGCGACGACGGAGGATTGGACCACCGAGTATCTGGACGCGATCATTTCAGCCAAAGTGGTCGATGGACTGGCCGATGCTATTGCCCATATCGAGCAATTTGGCTCCCACCACACCGATTGCATTGTTACCGAAGACGAAGCTGCAGCGGCCACGTTCCTGCGGGAAGTGGATTCGGCAATCGTATTGCACAATGCCTCGACACAATTCGCCGATGGCGGGGAGTTTGGTTTCGGCGCCGAGATCGGCATTGCGACCGGACGGATGCACGCTCGCGGACCGGTGGGCGTCGAGCAATTGACCTCCTTCAAATACCGGGTGCACGGGAACGGGCAAGTGCGGCCGTAAGGACTAGCCAGCCGCCGCACGTTTGCGGCGATTCACCAGAACTGGGGATTTTTGCGAAAAGGTTTGCCATTGCCGGAGCTTGCCCGCATTATGAAGTAAATGAGCATAAGTAGTCGCAGCCCCTTCTCGCCGCCGCGCCCGGAGGATGAATCAGGATTGCCCGCGTCACTGCCCCGGGTGGCAAGCGGCATGCGTATCGGCTTGTTTGGCGGAACGTTCAATCCGCCGCACGAAGGGCACCGGCTCGCCAGCCTGATAGCGCTGCAGCGGCTAGAATTATCGTCGGTCTGGTGGATCGTTACCCCCGGCAATCCCCTGAAGGAAAATTCCGGCCTTCCACCAATGCAAACCCGCATGGAGGCCGCCCGATCCGTGGCAAATCACCCCAAGATTGCCGTAACCGGGTTCGAGGCCGATATCGAGACCCGATACACCTACGATACGATCCGCTACCTGGTGGACCGGCATCCCGGCGTTCATTTTGTGTGGATCATGGGGGCGGACAATCTCGCCGGCTTTCACCGCTGGCAGCGCTGGCGTGAAATCGCTGCCCTGGTGCCAATCGTCGTGATTGACCGGCCGCGGTCGACTTTACGCGGAGCAAGCAGCCGGGCCGCGCACTATCTGTCCTTTGACAGGGTGCCGGAACGAAATGCAGCGCTCCTGCCGCACATGCAGGCGCCGGCCTTCATGTTCCTGCATGGCCCGCGCTCGGATCTGTCATCGACGGAACTGCGGGCCAAGGGCGAGGGCCTGGACTGAGGCAGCCTGCGCCCTGACGGTTCCCGCCGCGGCCCGTGCACGCCAGACACCTTCGCCCCGGAACTGCGGCATGATGGCAATCCGGCACTTGGCGAATTGCCCGGCAACGCAGCAATGTGCAATCTATTCGCCGCGCCATTCCGATGGCGGCAAAATCCAGGGAAGCAGTAGCGTGCAGTCAGATACCGGCCAATCGAATACCCGCCAATCGAACACCCCCCTGGTCGTGGAATCACCGCAGGATCACAAGTTTCTGGTCAACCGGCGAAGTTTCGTCTCAGATGAGGTGCTGCGCGACGAGGTCGAGAAAGTTTTCGGCAGCCAGTGGATTTATGCCGGACACGATTCGGAGGTGCGCAACCCCGGAGACTATCGCACTCGCGACATCGCCGGTCGGCCGGTCATTTTTTGCCGGGACGGCAAGGGACAGGTGCGTGCGCTGATCAACACCTGCCGGCACCGCGGCGCAAAGGTCTGCCGCGAGCGCGAAGGCAATACGCGCGGCTTTTACTGCTTCTATCACGGCTGGACATACAACACCGACGGATCGCTTCGTGGCGTTCCCGGCGAGGACGGCTATGGACCGGACTGGGACAAGTCACAATACGGGCTGGCGCACGCGCCGCGCCTGGAAAGCTACCGCGATTTCTGGTTCGTCAATTTTGATCCGCACGCGCAGGATCTGCACGACTGGCTGGCGGATGCGAAGAACTATATCGATCTGGTGGTCGAACAATCGCCGTCCGGCAAGATGGAGCTTATCTCGGGTACCCAGGAATATGAAATCCGCGCCAACTGGAAGCTCCTCGTCGAAAATTCAGTCGACGACTATCATCTGCTTTCGACGCACATCACCTGGATGAATTACATGAGCAATTCAGGTGTGAACATGAAGCGGCCAAAAGGCGATCTCCTGCCGTCGCGCGGCAAGGGGATCGATCTCGGCAATGGCCATTTGTGCATAGACAACCCGAACTACCGTGGACGGCCGGTCGCGGCCTGGATCTCCGTCTATGGCGAAGAAGCAAAGGCAGATATCGACAACATTCGCGCGGAATTGGCGGACCGCCTCGGCGAAGCGCGCGCCGCGCGGGTTGCCGACACCAATCGCAACCTGTCGATTTTTCCGAACCTCGTCATCAACGATGGCTCCTCGGTGACGGTGCGGAATTTCTGGCCGGTGGCGCCGGGCCGGATGAAGGTAACCGCCTGGGCGCTGGGGCCGGTGGAAGAGAACGAAGAGCAGCGAGCCAGGCGGCTGCATGCATTTCTGACCTTTTACGGCCCTGGCGGTTTCGCCACCCCCGATGATGTGGCCGCGCTGGAATCGGCGCAGGAAGGCTATGCGTCCTGGCGCGAAGTCGAATGGAACGATATTTCCCGCGGCATGCACAAGGATGCAGCCGATCAGCTCGATACGGATGAGGCGCATATCCGCGTGTTCTGGCGCAGATGGAGCCAGCTCATGGAAGGCGCCGGCGCAGGAGCGCGGCCATGAACGAAGCAGGATTGCAAACACTGCCTTCGCGCGCCGATGTCGAGGACCTGCTGATCCGCGAAGCCGAACTGCTCGACAATTGGGAGCTGGACGCCTGGCTCGACCTTTTGACCGACGATGCCACCTATTACGTTCCGCCAACGGACAAGCCCGATGCGAGCCACGCGGACACGTTGTTCATCGTCGCCGACGACATCATTCGCCTTCGCGAACGTGTGCTGCGATTGAAGGATCCAAATTGCCACGCCGAATATCCGCCTTCACGTACCAGGCGCTTCATCGCAAACGTGCGGGTGCGCCCGGCCGAAGGCGGCTTGATCGATGCGCGCGCCAATTTCGTCGTCTACAGAAACCGTCGTGGCGGCGATACACGCATGTTCACAGGTGAGTACCGGAACAAACTGACCCATGCGGGTGGCAAATTGAAAATCGCCGAACGCCGCGCTGTTCTCGATGCAGAAGAACTGGGCAGCATGGGTGCGGTGAGCTTTATACTATAAAACCTAAAGGGGAGCGGGCGTAATGAGTGGAAATTCAGTACCATTCAAGTTGGTCACCTGCGATACGGCTCGCCGTGAACCGGGGACGATCTATTTCACGACCCGCCCGGGCGGACTGCCGACGCGCGCAGCCTATGCGTGGACAATTGGCATCGCACAGGACGGATCGATTTGCATGAACCGCGAGTTCACCGGTACGTCGCAGGATATCCGCGCCCAATCCGACGGCACGATATTGTTCTCGCAATCGGCGCAGGGATTGATCAATCAGCTCGATCGCGAGGGAAATGTGCTGAAGCAATGGCACGCGAAGGGAAAATATCTCGACAAGGCGCCGCCGGACGGCAGCACTGAACTGCCGGTCAACTTCATTCACCACACCGTCAACACGATGCCCGACGGCAATTTTCTCGTTTTGGACGCCGAATCGCGCCAGTTCGACAACTGGCACACCAGCACATCCGATCGCAATGCAACGACGCAAACCGCCGAAGTGGTCGGAGACGTGATTACGGAACTGACCCGTGACGGACAGGTCGTTAACCGGTATCCGATGCTTGACCTGCTTGATCCCTACCGCGTCACACAAAGCACGCTTTCCGGATATTGGCGCAAACAGGGTTTCCCCAACGGACATGACTGGTGCCATTGCAACGCCGTGACCTACGATGCCACCAGCGACGCGCTGCTCGTGTCGCTGAGGCATCAGGATTGCATCGTCAAATTCAAACGCGGCAGCGGCGAACTGCTGTGGATTCTCGGAAATCATTCAGAGTGGAAGAAACCCTGGTCCGAGTATTTGCTTAGTCCGGACGACAGTGTGCGCTGGCAATATCACCAGCACGATTGTTCGATTACCGCACCGGGACGTGTGATGTGTTTTGACAATGGCAATTACAAGGCCGGCGGATTTGAAACGCCTCTCCCGGACAAGGACAATTTCAGCCGGCTGGTCGAATACGAGGTCGACGATGCGGCAAGAACAATCCGTCAGGTCTGGTCATGGGGCGGCCCGCCGCAGGACAGAACATACGCCTGTTACCAGGGAGGCTCCATGCGGCTGCCTCGGACCGGCAATACATTTGGAACTTTCGGCGGCATCTGCACAGTCGACGGCGTGCCGACAAGTGACAACGAGGGAACGTTTGGCCGGGCGCGTCTGGTGGAGGTTACACCGGAGGGCGATGTCGTCTTCGACATGTGGATCGATGATTCGGACGCGGCCCAACCGCGTTCCTTCTCGGCCTTTCGCGCCACACACGCTCCCTGGTAGCAACAAGGCCACCAGGCGGATCACCACGGGCATTGTCGGCACAAGATATCGCAACATCCTTAATCGCCAATATTCCCACAATCAGACAGTTAGGACGTTCTCAGCCGGCCCCCGCTATTTCGAGCCGTTTCCGATATTGAAATTGTCACAATATGATTGCATCTTGTCGCAGGGGCTTTGCCCGCCCACTGGAGACAAACAGCACTGATTTCCACAACCCGGTCAGAAGCGGACCACAAATCGCTTTCGCACCCCGTATCGCCGCAGGAAGCGGGCGGCAGCAAGCTGACTTCGCTGATTCTTCATGGCCTTGACGACGCGAAGGCAGAAGACATCGTGACGATCGAGCTGGCAGGCAAAACCACCATCGCCGACATAATGATAATCGCGACCGGGCGATCCAACACCCACGTTGGCGCAATAGCCGACCGCGTGATCCGCACCTGCAAGGAGGGCGGATACCGGCCACGTGTCGAAGGTCTGCCCAATTGCGACTGGGTACTGGTAGATGCAGGCGATGTAATCTTGCACCTGTTCCGCCCGGAAGTTCGCCAGTTTTACAATCTTGAGAAGATGTGGGGCGGCGACCGGCCCAACGAAGGTCCCGCACCCGTCCAAAATAGCGCATAGGTAGCCTGATAGAGCCTGCAACCCTAGCGGGTCAAAGCCGGAAGATCGTTCCACGCCAGTTTTAAGGACGGTTCATGCGTCTGATCCTTGCGGCCGTCGGGCGCATGAAAAAAGGCCCCGAACAAGAGCTTTGCAACCGCTATCTGGAAAGAGCCCGGGCCGGCGCCCGTCACGCGGGATTTTCGGCGATTGAACTTCGGGAAATTCCGGAAAGCCCGGCTCGCGATGCCGGCGCCCGTGCCGCCGCCGAGGCGAAAGCGCTGCTTGCCGCAACGGCGCCCGGGGCCAGGCTGGCGCTCCTGGATGAACGGGGCAAGCCCTTGAACAGCAAGGAATTCACAGCCGAAATCAGCACCGCCCGGGACATGGCGTGCGACATTGTCTTGGCGTTGGGCGGACCCGATGGCCACGGCCGGGAAATTCGCGAACGCGCCGACTTAATCATTTCGTTTGGCGCCATGACCTGGCCGCATCAACTGGCACGCATCATGGCGGCGGAGCAGATATACCGGGCCACAACCCTGCTGACCGGACATCCCTATCATCGCGGGTAACTAGGCGGGACCGTTTTTCCTACGGTTTTCGGGGCCAGTTTGATTATTCTGCCAATCTCGAATCACAATAGTGCAAGCCATTGACCGTTCACTTTGCCGTATCGCGATACCGGGCGTCCTGCCCGGCCAATTCCTCCGGGCATCCGCGCATGTGCGCTACCGGATGGTTTGCCGCGAGCGTGGCTATCGCACTCGTGTGTCACCCCGGTCCGGCGAGCGCACAATCCGGCTTCGCGAAGCAGCCCAAGAGCGCCTGGGACACGGCCGCCGACCAGCCGATGGATACCCATCAAAAAGCCTTGCGCAATCTGCAAAAGCGTATCGAAGCCGCGAAAGACCAGCGGCGAAAGATCAAGACCGAGCTGGAATCGCTCCGTAATGACCGGGCCCGGCTGTACGCGGCACTGATCGAAGCCGCATCCCGTATCCAAAAGAGCGAGGCGCGTATCGGCGCGCTGGAGCAAAAACTGCAGAAGTCCAGGCTTAGGGAAAAAGGTATCAGGCGATCGCTGTACTCGCGGCGCGCGGTGATTGCCGAGATACTGGCCGCATTGCAACGCATGGGCCGCCGCCCGCCGCCGGCCCTGCTTGTCGCGCCCGCCGACATTCTCAAGGCAATCCGCACCTCCATGTTGCTTGGATCGGTGATCCCTGGGATGCGCGCCGACACCAGAATATTGGCCGCCGACCTGGAAGAATTACTGAAGGTTCGCAGGACAATAGCCGGCGAACGGAACCTGCTGCGCAAACGGGTCGACGATTTGGGCCGGGAGCGCATCCGCCTGGCAGCCATTCTCGACGCGCGGCGGGAAGCGGTATCGATGGTGGAAGGCGCGCTTGCCAGCGAGCAAAAACGGGCAGCCCAGCTTGCGGCCAGGGCCTCCACTCTCAAAAATTTGATCGGCAGCATGGAGAGCGAGATTGATGCAGCCCGCAGGGCGTCAAAGGCGGCCCGGAAAGCGGAAGCGGAGCGGCGAAAGGCCGGTCGCTCCGGCCAGGGCAAGCAGCGCAATCCGTTTGCCGACAAAGGCAGAATCGCGCCCGCAATTGCGTTTAGCGAAGCCAAAGGGCTGCTTCCACTGCCGGTGGCAGGCAAGTTCCTGCGCAAATTCGCCGATCCAGACAATTTTGGCGGCAAAGAAAAAGGCGTCTCGATTGCGACAGGATTCAATGCTCTGGTAGCCTCTCCGGCCGACGGCTGGGTCGTTTACGCCGGCCCGTACCGCAATTATGGACAACTGTTAATAGTAAACGTCAGCGATGGATACTATATTGTCCTGACCGGGATGCAGCGGCTTGTCGTTACCGCCGGTCAATTCGTGCTGGCGGGCGAACCCGTCGGCAGCATGGGAGACGGGTCGGTGCGAACATCGACTACAATTGCGATTGGTGCCACACAGCCCGTGCTATATATTGAGTTTCGTAAGGATGGGATACCGGTTGACCCGGGCCCGTGGTGGGCTAGGCCGGAGTTGGAGAAGGTTCGCGGATGATGCGCAAGATTTCACTGCTTTTGGCTGGCGCAGCTATAGGCGCCTCGGTTGCGATCGTCACGACGCAATCGGGTTTCCTGGCCAGCGGGTCCGCGACGGCTGCTTCCTCCAATACCTACAAGATGCTCAATCTGTTCGGCGACGTGTTCGAGAAGGTTCGCACGGATTATGTCGAGAAGCCCAAGGAAGACAAGCTGATCGAATCTGCGATCAATGGCATGTTGTCCGGCCTTGACCCGCACTCCAGCTACATGAACCCCAAGAATTATCAGGATATGCGCGTGCAGACGCGCGGCGAGTTTGGCGGGCTCGGCATCGAAGTCACCCAGGAAGATGGTTTTGTAAAAGTCGTGGCGCCGATCGACGATACCCCGGCCTCGCGCGCCGGCCTGTTGTCGAACGACCTGATCGTGCAGATTGACGGTGAGCCGACAAAGGGCCTGACCCTGGGGCAGGCGGTCGACAAGATGCGCGGCAGGATCGGCGCTCCCATCACGCTCACGATCGTGCGCGGCAAGGACAAGAAACGGCTTGAGTTCCGGATTGTCCGAGATCGTATCCGGATCCAGGCTGTCCGTTCGCGCGTGGAAGATGGTGATATCGGCTATATCCGCATAACCCAGTTCAACGAACAGACCTATTCCGGATTGAAGAAGGCTGTCGCCAAGCTCGAAAAGGAAATACCGGGAGACAAGTTGAAAGGATTTGTCGTCGATCTGCGCAACAATCCAGGTGGCCTGCTCGATCAGTCCATCGCTGTATCGAATGCCTTTCTCACCAGGGGCGAAATAGTTTCGACCCGCGGGCGCAACAAGGACGAAACCCAGCGTTACAACGCCCGCCCTGGCGATCTTACGAAAGGCAAGAAGGTGGTTGTGCTGATCAATGGCGGATCGGCTTCGGCTTCCGAAATCGTGGCCGGCGCCTTGCAGGATCACAAGCGGGCAGTGGTGCTGGGAACCCGCAGTTTTGGCAAGGGCTCGGTACAAACGATTATACCGCTCGGCCGCGACAACGGTGCGTTGCGGTTGACGACCGCGCGCTATTACACACCGTCCGGGCGATCCATCCAGGCCAAGGGAATCGACCCGGATGTCGAGCTGTTCCAGGACGTTCCGGATGCCTTGAAGGGCAAGGATTCCACCAAGGGTGAAGCATCGCTGCGCGGGCATTTGAAGAATGGCGATGATGAAAAATCCGGTTCGCAAGCCTACGTTCCGCGTGATCGTGCGAAGGACAAGCAATTGGCTGCTGCACGCGATCTGCTGCGCGGCAAGACCACGGTCGATGCGTTGAAGAAACAACGCGAAGCCGAAAAGAAGGCCGCGGGAATGAAAAAGGCCGAAGCCGCCAAAAAGAACGATACCGTCAAGAAACCCGGCGCCGCCGGCAACAAGTCTCCGGTAGTAAAAAAGGAACCGGCCGACAAGAAATAAGCAGCGCGGTCAGCTTGAATCCAACAGCCGGGTGCGTAAGCATCCGGCTGTTTGCTGAAGCGTTTCCGGGAAACGCAGCGGCCGGTTCTGCGTCCGGACGAGCGTCGCAACAAGCAACCAATTCCGCGCAGGTTTTCCGTGAACCGCCGCGCGGCTCCAGGGGATCGGATCGTTCAGAGGAAATTGAATGGATATAATCGAACGCACAATCAAGGACGTCGTTATCGCCAACCGCATTCTTGCCCTGAACAAGGTGCTGGACGCCTATGGTCATGTCAGCATCCGGCATCCCGAAAATCCGGACCGCTATTTCCTGGCGCGTTCTGTCAGTCCGGCAATCGTCGAGCCGGAGGATATTGTCGAATTCCATCTCGACGGGACGCCTGTAGACAGCGAAGAGCGGCGGCCGCTCTATCTCGAACGATTCATTCACGGCGGCGTCTACGAAAAACGTGCCGACGTGAAAGCTGTTTTGCATTCTCATGCCGATGAAACGCTGCCATTTTCCATCTCGAAAACAACCCGGCTCAGACCCGTCATACATGCGGTCGGCGACATCGGCGAACACGTGCCGGTATGGGATATTGCCGACAAATTCGGCGACGATACGACGCTGCTGGTTACCAACATCGATCAGGGCCGCGACCTCGCCCATTGCCTCGACTGCAACCGCCTGGCCCTGATGCGCGGGCATGGCTTTGTTTGCGTCGGCTTTACGATCAACGATCTGGTGCGCCTGTCTGTTTATATTCCGCGCAATGCCCGCACACAGCTCGCAGCCATGCAAATGGGTGAGTACAAGGCCCTGTCGCGCGGTGAAATCGAGGCGCGCTTGAAGCTTGATCCGGAATCACCGGCCCTGCGGCGCGGCTGGGAATTATGGGCGCGCGAAGCTGGCTGCGGACATCTTTTGTAGGCTCGCGAGCCCTACCGCTTCCGCCAGGTCTGCGAGCGGCAGAATATGCCCATGACGCAGTCGCTCATCGAAAGGCTGCGCCCTTTGACCGTCGCCGATCCGCTGTATGTCTTGTTGTTTTCCGGATCGGTAATCGTTCCCTTGTAATTCGCACCGCCGCCGCTCATTCGTCCGATCCGGCGGCCCTTGTGCTTGCCGCTAACCAGCGTAATGCACCAGGCGCCGCCGCATTTGGCGATGCGGGCGATCGATCCCTTTGGCGTGCGCCAGTTTCCAGCAATGGATTGTGCCTGTACCTGCGATGCACATGCGAACAAAAGCACTGAACAAACGGTTGCGATGCGGAACATTTGGTTTTCCTCGCTGCTTGCCATCCGGTTGGCGCGACCGGCCTAAAGCATATCAGGGAAAAGTGGACCTCCGGATTTCCGTTCCATCGCGTCTGCGGAAAATCGCGCAATTTTCCGCGGCAATGGATACACGCCTAATGTAAAATAATGCACGCGGTCATCGGTTCCAACAAAGAAGTAATGTGTCTAAAACGGCTCCTCGCCACACACTGCGGTGCGTTCCATGCGCCGGCGGCTGGGATAATAATCGTTCGCCGCATAATGCTGGGTCGACATGTTGTCCCAGAAAACAATGTCGCCCTCCTGCCAGGAATGGCGGAATTGAAATTCCGGCGTGTGGACCGGATTGCACAACAGTTCTATCACCGCCTCGCTTTCATCGGCGCTCAACCCGTCGATGCGAAGGGTGAACTGGTGGTTCACATAAACGCTCTTGCGCCCGCTTATCGGATGGGTGCGAACGACCGGATGCAGCGGGTTCGGATACAATTCCTCCATCTTGCGCAGACGCCCCTGATCTTCGTCTGATTTTGTGAACAAGGTTCGAAAATTCTTGAAGTCGTGGCGTGCCATCAACGGATCGATGAATGCACGAAACGGCTCGCTCAGGCTGTTGTAAATAGCTTCCATGTTGCACCAAAGCGTATCTCCGCCGAGCTCCGGCATGATCTGGCAGCGCAATATGGTGTATTTCGTCGGCTTGACGCGGAACGTGGTGTCGGAATGCCATACATCCGTCGACAGGACCGGATTGTCCTTGTGGTTGTCGAGCACCATGATTTCGGGGAATTCACCCTCCGGCCGGAACGGATGAACCTCAAGATCGCCAAACCAGCGGCTGATTTCGACATGCTGTCTCGTGTCGAGATGCTGGCCGCGCAGCACCAATACCTTGTGTTCGGTCAGGGTGGCGATAAACGCGTCAAAGGATTCAGGGGTCCAACCCTGCTTCAGGTCGAGCCCCGTGACCTCGGCCCCGAGGTGCCGGCCAAGCCGGTTTACTTCAAACGGCGCGTCGATCTTCTTGATCTCCGGCGAATTCGCTTTGACGTTTATGTTCATGGCGCTACGTCCTATTCGGCAGCGAGCAATTCGCTATCCAGTTGCGGTGCAACATCCCGCGCAAAGAGGCGCAGGACCTCTACATCCGACGGGATAGTGAAAATAACATACTCAAACCCGGCTTGCTGCATCGCGCGCAATTGCGCCACGACCTGTGCCGGTTTGCCGATCATGGCTCCCGATTCATCGACGAACAAGCTGTCGGAATAAGAATTTGGTTGTACGGCCGGCCTGGCGGCCTTGCCCTGTTGACCGGGAAGGTTTCCGAAGCGGGCGATAAATTGCTTGTTGCGCTCACGGCGGGCGGCGAGCGCCTTCTCATATTGTTCGTCGGTCTCAACCACGGTAAGGCCGCGCGCAACCGTTACCTGCATGGGATCGTATGGCCGGCCTATTTCAGCGCAGGTCCGTTTCCAGATTTCCAGCCGCTCGCAGGTGCGTTCGAACCCGGCGAATTGATCAAACATCACGTTGTAGCCGGATCGCGCCACCGCGGCGATCGTGTCGTCCGATCCCGCGGCGATCCAGATCGGCGGATGCGGTTTTTGCATCGTCGGCGGTTCCACCAGAATGTCGTCGAATTGCCAGTACTTTCCGGCATAGCTGAAACGCTCGTCGCTGGTAAAACTCTTCAGGATAATATCGAGAGATTCCTCATAGCGCTCCTGCGCTTCCTCGCTGGGTATCCGGAATCCCTTGAACTCGAGATCCCGGTAGCCCTTGCCAACGCCAAAATCCAGACGCCCGCCAGACAACAGATCAAGCGTCGCGGCCTGCTCTGCGACCAGGACCGGATTGTGCCACGGCAAGACTGTCACGCCGGTGCCCAGGCGGATGGTCTTTGTCCTCGCTGCCAGGTAGCAAAGCGTCGACAAGGTCGCGGAAATCTGACCCACGCCGGTGAAATGATGTTCCACCATAAACACCGAGTGATAGCCGAGCCGGTCCGCCTCGCAGATCATGTCCAACACTTTGAGGTAACCGGCGCTGTCCGCCGTATCGCCGCCGCGTTTCGCTGAAGCCCCCCCAAACAAGCCGAATTTCATGGATTTCCCTCGGTATCGTCCGGATATTCCCACGCAACGGTCAGCCACGCGTATTGGTTTAATTTGCCTAACATAACGCAGTTCATGCAGAATGTCTTTGTCCCTTCAGAATTTTGGCAATCCGCGGCATTGCCGCTATCCTGCGCGGCAAAGACCCGGGAGAGCAAAATGGGCCTGCTGGCGCGAAAATCCCGCCCCATGCATCTGGGGCCGCATCCGATGGAAAAGATCCGGCGCGTCGATACGCCGACAACGCTGATCCGCGAGGATCAGGTCGAACGGGTACCCAAGCGCGCCGACGGTTTTGCCCGGGCGTTGCATGGTGATTACGGCCCGCGCCCGCAGGCCAAGCGGCTGGCGACCGGCGGCGCGCGCGCCGCGCCAACGGAACGGGTTCAGCCGATGAGCCTTGCCATTGGCACCATGCTGCGGGAAATGACCAAGATGCATGACGGCCCGGTGCGGCCGGACAAGGCGCCCATACCCAATGACCCGCAATCCCTCGCCGAGAACATAAAGTCGCTCTGTTATTTTCTGGATGCCGATGCCGTGGGCATTTGCGAGGCCAAGCCTTATGCTTGGTATTCCCACGACAAGGACGGTTCTGCAATCGAGCCCTATCACAAGAACGCCATCGTCTTGTTGATCGACCAGGGCTACGAGACCCTGGATGGGGCAAGCGGCGATGACTGGATGAGCAGCCCGCAAAGCGTGCGCGCCTACATGCGTGGCGCCGAGATCGGCAATATCGTTGCCCACTATATTCGCGAACTCGGCTATCCGGCAAAAGTGCAATCGGCAGTGGAAAGCGATGTCATGCATTTGCCGCTGGTGTTATGGGCCGGGCTTGGCGAGTTGAGCCGGATCGGCGAAGTGGTGCTTCACCCGTTCCTTGGCCCGAGGTTCAAATCGACTGTCATTACCACTGACATGCCGCTGGCCTTCGACAAACCGATCGATTTCGGACTGCAGGACTTTTGCGAAAAATGCCTGAAGTGCGCGCGCGAATGCCCGGTGAGCGCGATTACGTTCGGGCCGAAGATTTTCTACAACGGCTATGAAACCTGGAAACCGGATGTTCAGAACTGCACCGGCTACCGGATCACCAATCCGCGCGGCCAGGGATGCGGCCGCTGCCTGAAAATGTGCCCGTGGAACAAGGTGGATTTCCCCCTGCATAATCTGGGGCGTTGGGCGGCCATCAAACTTCCGTGGACGCGGCGGTTTCTGGCATGGCTCGACGACCGGCTCGGGTATGGCAACCGCAACCTGGTAAAGAAGTGGTGGTTTGACCTGACCGGCGAGAAAGATACTCTTGTCAAACCGAAATCCACCAATGAACGGGACTTGCAGCTGGACAGAAAGCGATCCGACAAGCACCGTATCGCGCTATACAGAACCGATATGCTGCCGCGCGCGGACCAGATGCACGAAGTGCCGTATGACCGGCGCGAAGGATTGGAAATTACCAAAGACCTGGAAGCGGCATTGCAAAAGGAACTGGGAAAATAGCGCTATATTGGCGCAAGTGGAGGAACGACATGTCCGAACCGATCTGGAACAAGTTTTTGACCGACCGCGACAAGGCGGTTTTCGAGGCGGCCGGATACGGCACGCGACAAGGATTCGGTAAACGGCCGGCGCTGGTGGTGATCGACGTCAACTACGCCTTCTGCGGCGACAAGCCCGAACCGATCCTTGAATCGATCAAGCGCTGGCGCAACTCCTGCGGCGAAGAAGCCTGGAGCTCTGTGGGATATATCCGCAAGCTGATCGACAAGGCGCGCGAGAAAGGCGTACCGGTCATTTACACAACCGGCATTCGCCGATCAGACAATTGGGACGCCGGTTCCTGGGCGTGGAAAAACAGCCGCAATGCCGAAGACGCCACTGGCAACGCCACCAACTTGAACCCCAACGAGATCGTTCGTGAAATTGCGCCGGGGCCGCAGGATATTGTCATCCAAAAGCGCAAGCCTTCAGGTTTTGCCGGCACGGACATGAGCTCCTACCTCAACCTGCTCGACCGCGACAGCGTCATCCTCACGGGCACGACGACATCGGGCTGCATTCGCGCCACGACGCTGGATGCATTCAGCCTTAACTATCGTGTCACAATTGCCGAGGAAGGATGTTTTGACCGCTCCGAAGCAAGTCATGCGATCAACCTCTGCGACATGAACGCCAAATATGCCGATGTCATCAAGACACAGGAAGTTCTGGACTTCCTCGACACGCTACCCGATGGCGAATGCGAATTGCCGAAGGGAGCCAACCCGGTACCCGGTGGAGGGTATTGATATTATTCGGCTGGAGCGCCGACCGCGCCACTTCGGCGCTTGGCCGCCAGCCACAGCGCTGCCAGCGTGGCGATGGCAAGCAGCGGCAAAGCGCCGAGGTTGACCCATTTCCAGCCGAAGAAATGCATCAGCGCGCCCGACGCAATGGAGACGAAACCAACCACGACATAAATAATAAAATTATTGGCCGCCTGTACCTTGGCGCGCTCCGACGGCGTGTGCACTTCTGTCAGCAGGGTTGTGCCTGCGGTGAATGCAAAATTCCATCCCAGGCCCAGCAGCGACAGCGATATCCAAAAGTACCAGAAGCCCTGACCCGAAAGCGCGATAAACACGCAGATCATGTTTATCACCATCCCGGCGATGATCATCGTGATTGCGCCGAACCGGTCGATCAGCGAACCGGTGAAAAAGCCCGGCGCAAACATGAAGAAGATGTGCCAGGCGATAACATGGCTGGTGGATGAAAATAGGTGGTGGGCGTGATGCATCGCCAGCGGTGTTGCGGTCATCAAGAGGTTCATGATGCCCTGGGCAATGGTGGCGCTGATACAGGCGACCACAAACACCGGATTTCCCATGATTTCGCCGAGCGGACGGCCTGGATCGGCTGCTTCCTTTTCCGTCAATTTGGGAATGTCGACAGCCAACACGATGATCGCCGTCATCAGGGCCAGGCAGATCAGGAATATATAGGCGCCAAAAAACTGGATCGGGCTGAAGGCGTATTGTCCGTATCGCGCCAGCGCCGGGCCGAGAAAGGCTGCAAAGACTCCTCCAGCCAGCACTAAAGACACCGCTTTTCCGCGGAACTCCTTCGGCGCACTGTCGGTTGCGGCAAACCGGTACAGATGGGCAAAACCGGCGAAAAAGCCGAACAGGAGCATGCCGGCGCAGAAAATCCAGATGTCGCGAAGGTATATTCCGGCCAGGCCTGTGGCAGCGCCGGCAGCGCCAATCATCGAGCCGGTAAAAAAGCCGGGACCGCGCCCGATCCGGCGCATCAGAAACGATGCCGGGAACGTGGACAGGGCCGTGCCCGCAACGAGCAAGGTCACCGGTAGAGTGGAAAGAGCGCTGTAGGAGCCGATTTCCAGCGCGATCAGCGGCGCGGTCATATTGGCAAGGGAACGGCCGGCGCTGAACAGCATTTGACAGGTCGATAATATGCCGACGTTTTTCCAGTCCCGTGCCGATGCCATGAATTGCCCCGTTTGATTGCAGGCAACTTACAGCACTTCGGGGAAAAGGGTAAACGGGTTTCACGCCCCCGGACGGGAACGAGTTGCTTGATGATTGCGAGTCCGGTAGCTCCGGCAAATGAGGTAAAAGGCGGCTTCCGGGTTGCGGGTTCACCTGCCGCGTAAGCGGCCCCGCGGATGTGGAAAGTCTTCCACCTGGGTGGATTTACCTCCCGGCGGCGGCGACAATCGCCGCTGCATCGATCCTGTGATGGGCGAACAGGTCGACAATGTCCGCCGATTGACCGAAGGCGGATACACCCAGCGGCTTCACCGGATTGCCTTGCACTGCCCCCAGCCAGGACAATGCCGCCGGATGACCGTCAATAACCGAGACGATTTTGGCGTCCCTTCCGGCCTCGCCAAGCAATTCTGCAATGTGCGATTTGCCTGCATTTTCAAGCCAGTCCGCATGCAGGCGGTCGATCGATGTGATCGCGAGCAGACCCGCTGCGACGCCGCACCCGGCAAGTTCGCGCTGCGCCCGCATTGCTTCGGGCGCGACCGCGCCGGTATAGGCGATCACGACATCCGCTGGCGGTTCAAGCCAATAGGCCCCTGCCACTATGGCGTCGCGCAATCTGTCGTTCATCTGGCGCTGGACCTGTTCGATCGCCCGCGTCGACAGGCGCAGGTAAACCGACCCGCCATTGCGCCGCTGCATGTGGCCAAGGCCCCATTCCATGATGACGGCAAGCTCGTCAGCGAACGCCGGCTCGAAGGCCGCCAGGTTGGGGATCGCCATGCCAAGCAGGGGCGTGTTGATCGATTGATGCGCGCCGCCTTCCGGCGCGAGCGCGATACCTGAAGGCGTTCCCCCCACCATGAAACGCGAATCCTGATATGCGCCATACAGCAACGCATCAAGGCCGCGATTTACGAAAGGATCGTACACCGTACCTATCGGGAACAATCTTTCACCGAACAGGCTTTCACTGAGGCCCGCCGCCGTCAGCATCAAAAACAGGTTGTTTTCAGCGATACCCAGCTCGATGTGCTGTCCGTTCGGACCCAGCGTCCATTTCAGTGGCGAAGCGACTTTCTCCTCGGCGAACGTGTCGGCGCGCTGGGTTGAATGAAACACGCCACGCTTGTTGATCCACGGAGCAAGATTCGTCGAGACAGCAACATCGGGAGATGTCGTGACGATGCGCGACACCAGTTCCGAATCTTCCGAGGCGATGGCATTGAGGATATTTCCGAATGCGGCCTGCGTCGATGTCGAAGCGCCCTCCGGCGCGCGCAGCGGAGTTTTCAGGACCAGGGGACGTTTATGGGTTTCGAGCGGCTTGCGCCGCCACGGCACAACCCGCAGATAGTCCTCCACGACGGGCGCCATTTCGGCTAAACCCGACGTCAATTCCCATTCCGAGCCTTCCTCAATACCATTGCTAGTGCGCACCTCGGCAATCTGCGTCGGGTTCAACAAGCCGGCATGATTATCTCTATGTCCGGCGAGCGGCAGCCCCCAGCCCTTGATCGTATAGGCAATGAAGCAATGGGGAACGGAATCGCCTTCCGCGGCATCGAAGGCCTCCGTCAGCACATCAAGATCGTGACCGCCAAGATTGGTCATCAGTTCATGCAGACGTTCATCGTCGTATTGCGCAATGAACTTGTCGAAACCGTCAGCGCCGGAAAGATCACGGGTCAAATGATCGCGCCATGCTGCACCTGCCTTGTATGTTAGCGCGGAATAGAGCTGGTTCGGGCAGGCATCAATCCATTGCTGCAACGCGGTGCCCGCCGGCCCGTTGAATGCTTGCTGCAGCAGCTTGCCGTACTTCAGGTTGACGACTTTCCATCCGACGGTTTCGAAAAAACTGGTGATCTTCTGGAATAATTGATCGTTGACGGTTCCGTCGAGCGAATGGCGGTTGTAGTCGATCACCCACCACAGGTTCTTGACATCGTGTTTCCAACCCTCGAGCAGGGCCTCAAAAACATTGCCCTCATCAAGCTCGGCATCGCCCATGAGCGCAACCAGCTTGCCGGCCGGTTGTTCGCCACCGAGTTTATGCGCTTGCAGATAGTCGCGAATGATCGAAGCAAACAGCGTAACGCCCACGCCCAGACCCACCGAGCCGGTAGAGAAGTCCACTCCATCGCTATCCTTGGTGCGCGAGGGATAGGCCTGTGCGCCGCCGAATGCGCGAAAATTTTCCAGTTTCTCAAGAGACTGGCGGCCAAGCATGTATTGAATTGCGTGGAACACCGGCGCGGCATGGGGTTTGACCGCTATCCGGTCCTGCGGCTGCAGATTGCGCATGAACAGGGCGGTCATCAAGCTGACGGCTGAGGCGCAGGATGCCTGGTGACCTCCGACTTTCAAACCGTCGCGGCTCGCCCGCAGGTGGTTGGCATTATGAATGGTCCAGCTGGACAGCCATAGCAGTTTGCGCTCGATCTGGCGCAGGATGTCGGTTTCGCTGGTATTCGCGCGTACGTCCGCCGCTTGATGGAGCATTCCGCCTCTGTTCACATCATCAAATGTTCACTGCATCGAATTCTGGCCACAGAATATCACGACTCAAGGGGTGTTTTCTTGCTAATTCATCTCAAGATGATAGAGAATTAGGGCAATTCACTAAAACTCTATATTTTGCAGGTGAAAATGCCCAATATCGACCTGGACGCGATCGACCGTAAAATCCTGACCATTCTCCAGACCGATGGGCGCATTGCCAATGTCGAACTAGCCGAAAAAGCCGGCCTTTCCGCCTCACCCTGCGCACGGCGGGTCAAACAACTTGAAGATACCGGGATCATTTCCCGCTATGCCGCGCTGATCGACCAGAAAGCGGTTGGGCTGCCCGTCAATGTCTTTGTCAACGTAACGCTGGAACGGCAGGTAGAGGGCGCGCTGCAGAATTTCGAAACCGAAATCCTCAAGCGTCCGGAGGTCATGGAATGCTATTTGATGACCGGAGAAGCGGATTATTTCCTGCGCGTCGTCGTCGCAGACCTCGACGCCTATGAACGATTTCTCGTGGAGCATCTGACCCGCGTGCCAGGCATCGCAAACATAAAATCGAGCTTTGCGCTGAAGCAGATCGGCTACCGGACGGAACTGCCGATCGGTTGACTATTCGATCGCCTCCGAGCGCCGCATCGCGTTGATCATTGTCGTTTGCAGCAGCAACTCGCGGGTTCGCTTCGGATCGGCGGCAATGGCGCGCAGATCATCGTAATGCGCCTTGCGAACTTCCGGATCACGCTCCTCCAGCATCTTCTTGTTACGCCCCGTTTGCGCGTGGACATATTCGACGGCGATCTCCCGGCGTTGACGCGTGTAGCGATCAAGCACGCCCTCGTCCTCGTTGTGCAACAGGATGGCCGTTAGTTTGTCGGCAAGATTGAATGCATCCTGTACGCCGCCGTTCATGCCCATGCCGCCAACCGGATTGTTGAGATGCGCGGCGTCTCCGGCAATCAGGATCCGGCCCTTGTTGTATGTATCGGCCACGCGCTGATGCACATCATAGCGCGTGCGGTGCACCAGCTTCGGATCATGATCGAGTTTGGCGAAGAACTTGACGCGCGGGAACAGATATTCGTCGGAAATCACATGGTCGCGATCGGCACCCGGCTTGGTCGGGACAAGGATACGCCACATGCCCGGCGCATGGATGATAGCGCACCATTCTTCCGGGTCGTAGATATAGGCGACATTGCCCATATCCGGAACGGTCTTGGTAATGTCTTCATCAAGGCTTGCGGTCACAAACAGTTCCGGGAACGTGAAACCGGGGAACTCGATTCCAGCGGATTCGCGTATGGCGCTGCGGCCGCCGTCGCAGCCGATAACATAAGCCCCGCGCAGACTGGTTTCCACGCCATCCCGCTCGTAGGCAACATCGACGCCCGACCCGTCCTGGGTCGCGCCAATGGCCCGCGCATTGAACAGCAGGTCCACGTGCGGATAAGCCTTCAGCATTTCCGCAACAATCGCGCACAATTTGAATTGCTCGCATTGAACCCGGTACGGATGATCGGTGCAATCCGCGATTCCGGCCACGTCGAATTCGACGATCAGGCCTTCGTAACGGTCGCGAAGCTGGAAGGTCGGCGTGATAAGGCCCTGTTCCTTCAGCTTGTCGGTTATGCCAAACCGGTCGAGCAGATCAAGGGTCGGCGGATGAAACGTGGACGCCCGCATGTCCAGTTGCAGGGTGGGAGCTGCCTCCAGAATCGTGACCGGAATGCCGGCGTCGGCAAGGATCAGCGCTGCACAACACCCGACAGGTCCCGCGCCAACGATGATGACATTATTGTTAGCCATTGTATTCCCGTTCAGTAGCGTTCAAGTAGCCAGCCCTTGCCATGGAACTGGTCGTTCACGCCCTGCGCACGAAGGGCGTGCCAGATCGTCGCCACATTGATCGGAATTACCGGTTTCTGCAGCATGTATTCCAGCGTGGGAAACAGTTTGAGGGCGGACAAATTGGTGCCGGCCTGGACGATGACATCGACATCGGAGCCTTCCAGTTCTTTCAGCACCGTGTCGATAACTTCCTTTTGCGGGGTGTGTGCGATGGACGTCGCAGTATCGCATTTCAGACCCAGGACCTTGGTGACCTCGTAACCGGATTCTTCCAGGAAGCGTGTCACCTGCTCATCGCCAACGGGTTGATACGGGGTCAGCGCCGCCACACGCTTGCCGCCGAATTTGTCGATCGCTTCGCGCAGGGCCGCCGCGCCGCTGGTCAACCCGATATCGGGACCAATCATGTCGCGCAGGCGCTGTTCGAACTCCTGGTTCCCCTCAAGGCCGCCCCAGAAGGTTTCCGCCGACATGCCCATCATGATGTATGACGGCTCGCAGGTCATGATATTGCGCATGGCATCGGGAATGGTCTTGCGAATTTCGTCGATGAAGGCGAGGAACATGTTATCGCTCGACAGGTCCGGCTGTTCGACCCAGAAGCGGCTGAAGTGCCAGGAGCAGCCCTGGGGCTGGATCTGCGAACAATCGTATTCAACGCCGATATTGGTCGAGGGGATAATCACTCCGGTGCGGGCGCGAATGCCGATCCACGGATCCTGGGCTTTGGTAAGTTTTACCACTGGCTGGTTCATGTTTAGCTCCTGTCTGACCGGCTGAACTGGCTTTGCTGCGCGCCGCTTTGATTTTCTCATGACCCTATAGTATTGCGGAGCGCGCGCTACAACAATGCACCAGCGGGAGTGGAAATGGCGGCGGATGATCGCATCTTGATAGCGGGTGGCGGCCCGATCGGCTTCACCATGGCCTATAATCTGGCGCTGAAGGGCATTCCCTTTACCCTGCTGGAAGGCGGCGACAAGGTATTCGATGACCCGCGCGCCGGGACCATCCATCCGCCAACCCTGGAATTGTTCGAATCCGTCGGTGTGACACAAACCATTCTCGATCGTGGCTATATCGTCAACAATTACCAGTATCGCGACCGCAAGACGGGCGTTGTGGCGGATTTCGATCTGACTGTGCTGAAAGATGAAACGCCCTTCCCGCACCGGGTCATGCTGGAGCAGCACAAGATCTGCTACATCCTGCGTGATCTGCTCAGCGCCATGGAAGACGTCAAACCGGAAGACCGGCAGATCCTGATGGAGCATCGCGTTTCCGATGTGAAACAGGATGCCGGGGGCGTTACCGCCTATGTCGATTCACCCGATGGCAGGAAGGAGTTTCGCGGCCGGTACATGATCGGCTGTGACGGCGGCCGCTCCCAGGTACGCAAGTCGATGAACGTTGACTTCGCCGGCTTCACCCACAACGAGCGCTTTCTGGTGCTCTCCACGAGGTACGATTTCGAACCGTTCGGCTACGCACTGACCAATTACATCGCCGATCCGGTGGAATGGTGCGCCCTGTTCAAGGTGCCCGGCCTCGACGAACAGGGCATGTGGCGGGTGGTGTTCCCCACCGACATCAGCATCTCCGAGGAAGAGGCCTTCGAGGAAGAGACCGTACAGCGGCGCATCCACGGCTTCCACCAAAAGGACGGCAATTACGAAGTCTGGCACCGTAATATCTATGACGTGCACCAGCGCGTCGCCTCCTGTTACCGCGACGGGCGCATGCTGGTTGCCGGTGATGCCGCCCACATCAACAATCCGCTCGGCGGCATGGGGATGAACTTCGGCTTCCACGACGCGTTTAATCTGACTGACAAACTAGCGAAAGTCTGGTTCGATGGAGCGAGCGAAGACCTGTTCGACCTCTACGACCGGCAGCGCCGGACAGTCGCGCAGGAATACCTGCAACGCCAGACTATCGAGAACAAGAAAAATATCGAACAGACTGACGAAGCCGAGCGATTGAAGTTCCACGACGAACTGCGCGCCATCAATGCCGACAAAGGCAAGCTGGTGCCCTACCTCATGCGGGTTGCGATGATCGAAGGTTATCGCCGTTCGCTATCCATAACCTGAACGATAAAAACCACGCCGATACCGGAGCAAGCCATGAAACTCGCGATACCTGACCTGATTTCCAATTCCTATTTTCCAGCCGTCGCGGCCATCGAACTTGGATTTTTCAAGGAAGAAGGCATCGACATGGAATTCGAACTGATCTTCCCGGTCGACAAGACGCTGGAAGTTCTGCGCGATGGCGGCATCGACTTTGTCGGCGGTTCCGCCCATTCGGTTCCGCACGCGTTTCCGGAATGGAAGGGCGGCAAATTGATCGGCTCGCTGGCGCAGAACATGTACTGGTTCCTGATCCTCCGCTCCGACCTGAACGCCAAGAAAGGCGATATCAACGCAATCAAGGGCCTGAACATTGGCGCGGCGCCTTTGGTCAACCTCGGACTGAAACGCCTGCTTGCCGAATCCGGCATCGATGAGGAACGCGACGAGGTGAAAATCGGGCCGGTCCCGGGCGCTTTCCTCGGCGAGAACAAGAATTTTGGCGTTGCCGCCGCCAAGGCCCTGGAGGCCGGGCTGATCGACGGGTTTTGGGCCAATGGCATGGGTGCAGAGGTCGCAGTGAAATCGGGCGCCGGCACAATGGTGATCGACGCAAGGCGCGGCGACGGCCCGCCCGGCGCGATCAATTACACCATGCCGGCGTTGATCACCTCCGATGCGGTCATCCAGCGTGAGCCCGAGGCGGTCGCCGGCGCCGTGCGCGCACTGGTCAAAACGCAAAAGGCATTGAAGGAAGACGTTTCGCTGGCGACCAGGGTCGGCCAGAAGTACTTCCCTGAAGAGGAAGCCTCGCTCATCGCCGGCGTAGTGGAACGCGACTTGCCGTTCTACACCGCATCCATCAGCCGCGAGTTCGTGGATGGCATGACCGGGTTCCAGCGCAAGATGGGCCTGATCACCGGCAATCCGTCGTATGAAGACGTTGTCGCAACCCAGTTTGCTGACCTTTGGTAATTCGCCGCCGGGCAAAGAAACGAAAGCAACTTCCCTGCCCACCACGGGATTGTATTACGCTGGATCGTCGCTTTCCCTGGCGATCCGGCGCATTTCCTTCATCCGCGTGGCATAGCGAATCTGGTGACGTTTGGCTTGCGCTTCGCCGGTCGGTTGCAATTGCTTGCGGAATTCGTCGCGCTTTTCGTGGACCGACGCGATCACGAACCCCATCGGAACGCCGATATCCACCAGCGTCGCCTCGGACAGCTGAAGGCTCGCTTCGATGGTCTCGGGAATCGCATCACTGGCGCCCAGCCCATAAAGCACCATCGCGTGATGAGCATCGCGCGCGCGCGCCACGATGGTGATATCGGAACGCTCACGGCGGACCATCGCCACAATGATCTCGATGGCTCGTGGCGCGTCCATGGTCAATACTATGGCGCGGGCCTCATCCAGGCCGGACTTGCGCAGCAGTTCCAGGTGCGTGGCTTCGCCCCAATACACCGGAACGCCATTTGCCCGCTCTCGCATGACCAGCGGCGCATCGCCGTCTATGGCGAGAAACGGAACCTTGTGACGGGCCAGCATTTCACCGACGAGCGATCCGACCCGCCCATAACCGATGACGATTACGTGGCCGCTGTCAGAAACGCCATCGGCTCCGGGCTGCAATTCCGGGTGGGTTTGCGGCAGTTCCGGCTGCGCCCTCTGTAACAGGCCGAACGCATAAGCGAGCGCCGGTATCGCCATCATCGAAATGGTTACAGCGAGCATGATCTGGTTGCCAAGAACCCGTGGCACCGCTTCGACAGCAATTGCTGCACTCAGCATCACGAACGCAAACTCGCCGCCAGGACCCAGTAGCAAGGCTGTTTCCTGGGCGGCGAGCGGTGAAAAATTCAGCGCCCGCGCTATCGCCAGGACGATCAGGACTTTGGTCGCAACCAGTACGACAGCTACTCCGACTGTCATCTGCGGATTGCTGGCTACCTGTGAAAAATCAAGCCCGGTGCCGATTGAAACGAAGAACAACCCGAGCAACAGGCCCTTGAACGGCTCAATGGTCGCTTCAACTTCGCGCCGGTATTCCGTCTCGGCCAGCAACAGGCCGGCGATGAACGCGCCCAGCGCCATGGACAGCCCGGCCGCCGCCGAGATCACCGCAGCACCAATGACCACCAGCAGGCAGGCAGCCATGAAGAATTCGGTCGAACGGGCCAGTGCGATCTGGTGGAAGAACGGGCGCAGGAACAGCCGCCCAAAGGCAACAAGCGCGCCGACAACCGCCAGCGCTGGAACGATGGCGTAGAACAGCCCAACAAGAGCGTTGGCGCTCATGCCGGCGTCGAACCGTTGGTCGAGCAGGCCAACCATGAACAGGAGCGGGGCAACCATCAAATCCTGAAACAGGAGGATCGCGAATATCGCGCGCCCCGCGCCGGTTCCCAGCCGTTTGCGCTCCGACAGTACCGGCATGACGATGGCGGTTGAAGACAACGCCAGGGCTCCGCCGATTATCGCTGCGGCAGGAGCGCTCAGCCCCAGCAGCATGCACGCGCTGGCGATTACAAAGGCGCTGATGAAAACCTGCAGCGCGCCAAACCCGAACACCAGCCGGCGCATGCGCTTCAGGCGTTCAAAAGACAGTTCCAAACCGATCACGAAAAGCAGGAACACCACGCCGAATTCAGCGAAGGTCGCCATGGTCTTGACGTCGGAAAAAGTAATCGCCTGCAGCCAGGGATAGGCGCCGGAATACTGGCCGACCCCCGCCGGTCCCAATATCGCACCCGCAGCAAGGAACCCGATGACCGGGGTTATACGCAACCGGCGAAACAGGGGAACGATTACGCCGGCTGTTCCAAGAAACAACAAGCCTTCGCGATAGGCGCCTATGTCCAGGGGGGCCGCCAAGAAAAACTCCAAATTCCTTCCGCGCCGGATACCCTACATGAATCGTTGCAGATTCCCAATCAGAGCGCTCTGCCGGCATGGACCGAACAGGCGCGCGGCGCCTTGGACCACGAAGGGGTGCAAAGTGCCGAAACGCGATGTGAAGGGCAGTGCTTGGCGGGTCAGAGAATCTTGCGGCGCAGACTGTCTAACGCATCACCGGCCTTTCCGACCGTCTGGGTCAGCGTTCTGCGAACCGGCGCAATAGAACGTCCAGCGGCGTTTAACGGCCGCGCAATTTGTTTCGAGATGGCTGCAGCGATCCGGTAACCCAACCCTTGCTTCTCCGGCTTGCGCTTGCCCCTTCTGGATTTTGCAGACCGCGCCTTGCTGCGCGTTGCTTCCAGCCTGTACTTTCTGGCGCGCGTCGCCCTCGGCTGCCTACCCGCGGATCTCTTTTCCGCTATTGGTTTGCGCAAGGCGCGTGGCCGGATATCGACAGGATTGCCAGCCAGCGCCGGCGTCGAAAGACTGGCCAGCGTCGTGCTCGCTTCACTGGTTTCCGCAAGTTGCGCTGCGGCAAATGTGCCGATGAGGACATTACTGGTGGGGATCAGTGGGCGCTCGTCAGTCGCATCGACCGGATTTACGACCCGCGACTTGGAAACCTTCGACAGCGCAAACCGGATTTGCTGGCGGCGCAATTTTGCTTCCCGCATCATTTCCGGGTCAGGTGCCGGCACGACAGACGTGACCCGTACCTGCAATTTCTCTGCTCCGCCGTCCTTACGGCCCAGCATCTGCACCGGCGCCAGGCAGATGACCACGGCAATTGCCGTCAACGGTATTGCCAGAAGGGCCAGCTCAAGCCGTAGCGAGCGTGTACTCGGCAGCACGAACACGTTGTGCTTGTTTGCGATTTGTCCATCTTTCGCAGGCATTGGCGTCCGGCCCTGTGCGAATTATCCAACCGCACAAGTCTAGCTGCCCGGCAAGACCGGAAAATGGCGCGATCCGGGCAGCTTTATGGCAATTTCCCCTGCCCCGGGACCGGGGAAACGGCAGTCACGCCGCCTTGGCAAGACGCTCCGAAACCATTGCCCGCAGGCTGCGCAAGTCGGCGGAAAACAAGCGTATACCTTCCGCCAACTTTTCTGTCGCCATGGCGTCCTCGTTGAGGGCAAAGCGAAACGCACTTTCGTCCAGCTGCATCCTCGCAGGCGCCGTCGTAGCGCCTTTTTCAGGTGACAGTTTCCGCGTCAGATCGCCCTCCGCGGCATCCAGTTCACCGAGCAGTTGCGGCGATATGGTCAACCGGTCACACCCCGCCAGGGCCTCGATTTCGCCCGTGTTGCGGAATGAGGCGCCCATGACGACGGTGCTGATCCCGTGCGACTTGTAATAATTGTAGATCGAACGGACCGACTGGACGCCTGGATCGGTTTCGGCGGTGTATTCCTGTCCGGTGGCCTTCTTGTGCCAGTCGAGGATCCGGCCAACGAAAGGCGAAATGAGAAAAACTCCTGCGTCGGCGCAGGCGGCGGCCTGGGCAAGCGAAAACAGCAGCGTCATGTTGCAGTCAATGCCTTCTTTCTGCAGCGTTTCAGCTGCACGTATGCCCTCCCAGGTCGATGCGAGTTTGATCAGGATGCGTTCGCGGCCGATGCCGCGCGCCTCGTATTCGCTGATCAGCAGGCGCGCTTTGGCGATCATTGCGGCAGTGTCGAATGACAGATCGGCGTCGACTTCCGTTGACACCCGGCCGGGAACGATCCGGGTAAGCTCGGCGCCGAAATTGACCGCCAGCCGGTCGGCGATGGCATCCGCACCAAGGCCGCGCTTTCCGCCCCAATCAATTGCTTCGTCGACCAGATGGGCGTAGCCGTCGATTTGCGCCGCTTTGAGTATCAGCGTCGGATTTGTAGTGCAGTCCTGCGGCTGAAACTGGCGGATGGAATCCATGTCACCGGTATCGGCGACAATGGTAGTCATGGTCTTGAGCTGATCGAGTTTGGACGTCATTGGGCGGCTCCGGCCGGTGGTCAGCGGGTCCCGTACAGGGTTAGGCGAAACACGCCGGTATTGAAACCCCGGACGGCGAGTTTTGAACCGCTGCTTTCCCACTCTTTCCAACAAAGCCACGCGTGGTTACAAATGTCGGGCAAGGGGAGTTGGATTGATGCACGAAGTTACCCATTTCATTGGCGGCAAGCACGTCAAAGGCGCGTCCGGCCGGTTTGTCGAGGGCTGGGAACCGATGACGGGCGAGCAGATTTCGACAATTCCGCTCGCCTCGCGACAGGAAGTTCGCGCCGCGGTGGAAAACGCCCGGGCGGCGCAGCCGGCGTGGGCAGCAACCAATCCGCAGCGGCGAGCGCGGGTATTGATGAAATTCGTTGATCTGCTGAATCGCGATTACGACGAACTGGCGGAATTGCTCGCCCGCGAGCATGGCAAGACAATTCTTGACGCCAAGGGCGATATTCAGCGCGGTCTTGAAGTCGCGGAATTCGCCATCGGGATTCCGCATTTGATGAAGGGCGAATACACCGATGGCGCTGGGCCTGGCATCGATATCTATTCCATCCGTCAGCCACTTGGCGTTGTCGCCGGCATCACGCCATTCAATTTTCCGGCAATGATTCCAATGTGGAAATTTGCCCCGGCCATCGTCTGCGGAAATGCCTTCGTGCTGAAACCCTCCGAACGCGATCCGGGCGTTCCGATCAAGCTGGCGGAACTCATGATCGAGGCCGGCCTGCCGCCGGGGATCTTGAACGTGGTCAATGGCGACAAGGAAGCCGTCGACGCGCTGCTCGATGATCCCGACATCAGCGCCATCGGCTTCGTCGGTTCAACACCGATTGCGGCCTATATTTATGCGCGCGCGGCGGAGAGCGGCAAACGGGTGCAATGCTTTGGCGGCGCCAAGAATCACATGGTGATCATGCCTGACGCCGACATGGACCAGGCGGTCGATGCGCTGGTCGGCGCCGGTTACGGATCGGCCGGGGAACGCTGCATGGCGGTTTCCGTGGCGGTGCCGGTCGGAAAAGCCACCGCCGATGAACTGATCAAACGGTTGGTTCCGCGCGTTGAAGGCTTGAAAGTTAGGCCTTCGACGGACTCCGCTGCAGATTATGGCCCGCTCGTCACCAGGGCCCACCTGCACAAGGTGCGCGACTACGTCAAGCTCGGCATCCAGGAGGGTGCAAAACTGCTCGTCGATGGCCGGGACTTCAAGATGCAGGGATACGAAAACGGCTTCTACCTCGGCGGCTGCCTGTTCGACGAAGTCACAGCCGACATGCGAATTTACAAGGAAGAAATATTCGGCCCGGTACTCAGCGTCGTTCGCGCCGGCGATTATGAAAGCGCACTGGCGCTGTGCACCGATCACGAATACGGCAATGGCGTTGCGATATTTACCCGCGACGGCGATGCGGCCCGCGATTTTACCGCCCGCGTGCAGGTCGGCATGGTCGGCGTCAACGTACCGATACCCGTGCCCCTATCCTACTACACGTTTGGGGGCTGGAAACGCTCCGGCTTCGGGGACCTGAACCAGCACGGACCCGATTCGATCCGTTTCTACACCAAGACGAAAACGGTCACTTCGCGCTGGCCCAGCGGCATCAAGGATGGCGCAAGCTTTGTCATCCCGACGATGAGTTAAGGCTCTGTGTCGCTGCAGGGTCAGAAATTTGAAACCGGAAGGCGCATCATCGCGAACAATCCAAAACTACCGGTTATAGATATCTTCAACCCGAATGATGTCATCCTCACCAAGATAACTGCCGGTCTGAACTTCGATCAATTCCAGGTTGATCTTGCCCGGATTTACCAGCCGGTGCGTGGAACCGATCGGAACATAGATTGATTCGTTTTCATGCACCGCTTCGATGCGGCCATCCAGTGTCACCTCCGCTGTCCCCTTGACCACAATCCAGTGTTCGGCGCGATGATGGTGCTTTTGCAGGGACAGGCGCCCGCCCGGTTTCACGACGATTCGCTTGACCTGGTATCTCGCGCCTTCATCGACAGATTGATAAAAGCCCCAGGGCCGGAAAATGCGCTTGTGCTCGCTGGCCTCGCGCCGATCGGCGGCGTTGAGCCCGGCAACCAGATCCTTCACGTCGGCGGCGCGGCTGGCGTCGACGGCTAGGACGGAATCGGACGTTGTAACGACGATCACATCCTGCAACCCAAGCGCGGCGGTCAAAATTCCGGGCGAGTGGATCAGAATGTTTTCGCAATCGACCGCGACACCATCACCGATAATTGCATTGCCCGACGCGTCACGAGGTGCGAGATCATGCACCGACGCCCAGGTTCCAATATCGGACCAGCCGATATCGGCAGGGATTACGGCAGCATGTCCGGTGCGCTCCATAACCGCGTAATCGATTGACTTTTTCGTCGCCCGGCTGAAGGCAGACTCGTCAAGCAACAGGAACTGCAGGTCGCGCCGGGATGCTGCAACCGCGTCCGCAGCGGCAAGCGCCATTTCCGGTTCGTACTCGCGCAACTCGCTCTGCATCAAGCCGGCTGGAAAGATAAAATTGCCCGAATTCCACAAATAGCCGGACTGGACATAAGTCTCCGCGGTTGTCGTGTCCGGCTTCTCGACGAATTGCTCAACCCTGAAAACGCCATCTGTCCCCTCCAGCGCACCCCCCCGGCGGATATAGCCGTAGCCGGTCGCAGGATGGGACGGTTCTATTCCAAGAGTGACTATGTGTCCGCTGGCCGCCGCCTTTGCCGCACTGTGCAACACCCGCGACAGGGCCGCCGGCTTTCCGATTGCGTGATCGGCAGCAACGATTGTTGCGATTGTATCGGGCCCTTGCTGCGCGACAAGTTCCGCCGCCGCCGCGACAGCTGGCCCCGAATCGCGCCGCTCCGGCTCCAGGACGATCTCCGCCTCGATCCCGATCTGGTCCAATTGCTCGGCGACCAGAAATCGGTATTCACGATTGGTCAGCACGATCAGCTTTTCGATTTCAAAACCGCTGTCCAGCGTTCCCCGCGTGAGAATTGATGCAATTGCCTGAAACGATGACCTGTCTTCCAGAAGTGGAATAAACTGTTTCGGCAGGCTTTCCCGCGAAAGGGGCCACAGCCGGGTGCCGAACCCGCCACACATGATTACCGGAACGATTTTTATCATAAGCCGCGCCTGAAAATCGAAACGTCTTGGCAATTCTTCTATCACCAATACCGCATAGCCGCCAGATCGGGCGTTGTCTTAACGGCAATCGACGTTTCTTAACCGGGCGGTAACACTAATAATTTATTTATGAGGCGAGATTGGATGAGCTATCCGCCGCAACGGACAGCTTGGGAAGCTGGCGCACGCTTGCCGGATTGTATGGCGATCGATCGAGCCGGAATGGAGTTAACGGAATGCTTGGATCCGTATATCGCAACCAGTTGGTTGGGTCTGTTCTGTTTATTGCAGCATCAGTTGCAACAGCGACAACCGGTGTGCAGGCGGAAACCTTGCTCGTCCATACGCAAGGAAACGTGCTCGTCAACACTGGAGACGGGTTTTAGCCACCGGTTCCCTCGTTCGCCCTCAAAAGCGCCGGGCGCACCATTGCGGTGGACGGACCAATGACATTGCGCCAGGGCGACCAGGTCATGGTGCGATCCAAGTCGCGTGCAGAATTGCACTATGGCGATGGCTGCAAAGTGCCGTTATCCGCAGGCGCCCTGGTAACCATTGCCTCGCGCTCACCCTGCGCGGTAAAGGCGGCTTGTACCACCGGCAATTGTACCGTGCTGTCGGCGGGCGGAGTTGGCGGCGGTCTTGCCGGGGCAGCGATTGGCGTGGCAGTGCCGCTCGTCATTACGGCGATCACGCTTACCGTAGCCCGGAAGAAAACCAAACCTGGCAAACTTTTTGCCAGTCCATAGTGCGCAAGATCGCCTGACATCCAGCCAAAGACAATTGACGGTCCCGCGCCAGCGCGCGGGATTTCGCCTTTGTACCTGTCGCTCACCCCTTGTCGGCACGAAATCCTGATTGCCCCGATACGGGCAGGACTGGCGCGACCGGCTACACCGCCCAGCCATTCATCGCGTTGCAAATCCGAACAGCCGCGCCGGATTTTCGACAAGTATTTTCTGGCGGACCGGCTCATCAGGAGCTGCTGCAGCCAGGAAATCAAGTAACGCGCCGTCATTCGGCACGGTACCGAGCTCAAACGTATTTCCGTGCGGCCAATCCGATCCCCAGATTACGCGATCCGGCGCGGCAGCGATCACAGCCTGCGCCAGCGGAACCATGTCGCGGTAGGGAATCGTGCCTTGTTGATGGACGAGGTTGTGTTCACTAATCTTGCTGACTGAGGCGATTTTCACCCAGAAGTTTTCCTGCTTCAACAGCTCCAGCAACAATTGAAATGCGGGCTGGCCAGTCCCGCCTCCCGGTTCACAGCGCGCCATGTGATCGACAACGGTTGTAATCGTCAGACCGCGGATGAAGGTCTCGTGCGCGAGAAAATTTTTCGGATCGACATGCAGGTCTAGGGACCAGCCAAGCGCTTCCATGCGTGGTAGGGCGGCCTCTATCGCAGCCCGGCTGCCTGCGCGGTCTTCCATCAACGAAAACCGCACCCCGACGACGCCGCCATCCTTCAACCGCGCAAGTTCATCGTCTGTCGTATTCGCATCGATGTTTGCTACGCCCCTGAAACGCCCCCCCGATTTCGCGATTGCATCCAGTATCGCCGAATTGTCCGTGCCGTGGGCGGTTGGTTGTACAACGATGGCGCGCTCCAGCCCGGTCACGGATTGCATCGAAAAATAATATTCAATCGGCGCGGCGGGCGGTTCATATCGGCGATCATCGGCATAGGGAAAGATATGCGGCGGACCAAACACGTGAATGTGCGTATCGCAGGCAAGTGCTGGCAACTTCCATGATGGAGGCCGTGGATTTGGGTCAAACGGCAAGGCTGCCCGAATTGTCTTTTCCCGCGATGACGACATTGTTCCTCCGGAGTCTTCGGCCTGTGTCCGCCATTATGACCGCTTGAAGCCGCTGGCGGAAGCGCCCAGAATACGGCCAGGACAAGATTGCGGCGGACAACGGCGGCGCGGCTTCAGAACTCGAGGCGAGGCAACGATGGATTCACAACAATTCGCCATGCAGGTAGAAACCAATGTAGCCATTCCGATGCGCGACGGCGCATGCTTGAGCGCCAATATTTACCGGCCTGATGCACCCGGCACTTTCCCGATCCTGATGACCTTCGGTCCATACGGCAAGGACGTACCCCTGCGCCAGTTCATGCAGGAGGCCTGGGACCGGCTCAACGAAACCTATCCGGAAATACTGGCGGCTTCTTCCTGCAAACATCTTGTGTTTGAACGCCCCGACCCCGAGGTCTGGATCCGAGATGGCTTCATTTTGATCAACGTTGACTCCCGCGGCGCCGGCAAATCACCCGGCAAGCTCGACCCGAATTCACCGGCGGAATTTCGCGATTTCTTCGACGCAATCGAATGGGCTGGCGCCCAGGACTGGAGCAATGGCAAAGTCGGCCTGCTCGGTATCTCCTATTATGCCGCGTCGCAATGGTTTGTTGCATCCATGCGGCCCAAATACCTGTCGGCCATCCTGCCCTGGCAGGGCACCTATGATTTTTACCGCGATCGTACCCGGTTGGACGGTATCTATTCTGCCGGCTTTTTGAAACGCTGGTGGAATGTCAGCGTATTGCGCAACCAGCACGGCAATCCGAAAACCAATTGCACCGATATCTATACCGGCGAACGGGTTACCGGCCCCGCCAGCTTCAACGACGAGGAACTGAAAGCCAATGCATCCGACTATCTGGAAGACGTCCTAGCCCATCCATTGAACGATGAATTTTACCGCGAGCGGACGCCGGAACTGGCAAACATCGAAGTCCCGGCCCTGGTGGTTGCCAATTGGGGCGGGCTTGGATTGCATCTGCGCGGCACGATTAGAGGTTTCATGGGGCTGGCGTCGACGCAAAAATGGCTCAAGGTGCAGGGCGGATCCTATTTTCATACCTTCCTGCAACCCAAGAACGTTGCAATGCAAAAACGGTTCTTTGAACATTACCTGAAAGGAACTGACAACGGCTGGCAGAACGAACCGGCGGTAGAGGTGGAAGTCCGCGCCCCCGGCGACCGCATCAAACACACCCGCCGTTCGGTAAGCTGGCCCCTCGCCGAAACGTTATGGACCCGGTACTGGCTCGACGGCAGCGCCAGAACACTCGACACGGCCGCGCCCGCAAATGCGGCAAAGCAAACCTACCCCGCACTCAGCCAGGGCATTACCTTTTCAAGTCCGGTCTTCAACGAGGAGACCGAATTCGCGGGTCCGGTAAAGGCAAAATTGTTCCTGTCTTCCACCACGGCCGACACCGACCTGTTCGCCACGATCTGCGCCTTCGATGCCGACGACAACGAAATGACCTTCATCGCCGCGCCGGAGCCGAAAGCGCCGTTGACCCAGGGCTGGCTGCGCGTCTCCCAGCGCCGCACAGACCCGGCACATTCCATCGAATACCTGCCCTATTATCCGCACGACAGGCGCGAGCCGCTGACGCCGGGCGAAATCTATGAAGTCGATCTGGAGATTTGGCCGATGGCGATCTCGCTTCCACCGGGATCGAAACTGACGCTGACCATTCAGGGACAGGATTTCGAGCGCCCCGGCGCCACCGGACCGATGCGCGGCGTCGCCTGGTTCACACACGACGAACCCCGCGACCGGCCACCGGAAGTGTTTGGCGGCGATGTTACGCTGCACACCGGCGGCGAACACGAAAGCTATTTGCTGTTGCCGCTTGTGAAGTAGCCTGGGCGGGAGAGCCTACGCTGGCCCCCGCAGCCCCATCTTCTGCATTCGCGGCAGCACTTCAGCCATGAAAAACGGCAATTCCTTTACATAGTGCACCAGCGAGAATGCAATGCCGGACAGGCCCGCGGCATGCATGCGCGCGAATTTCTCGGCTACATCGTCGGGCGATCCTATAACGGGATAACCGACATTGTTCGGCGGCAAAGCGCGCAATTGCTCTTCAAACTCGGGGGCTGTTTCCGGCGTAATGCCTTTCAACCTCAACGCTTCCGTCAGCGCGCCGTAATCCGCTGCTTCAGTGGTGAAATAGTGGAAGTAATCTTCCGCTTCCTTGCGTGTCGGCCGGCATACCACGTGACCCTGGGTAAAGACATTGACGTCGCGGCCTTCTTGCGCCTTCGCATCCGCCTTGAACGTCTTCACGAAGTCAGCCGATCTTTGAACGTCGGCCTCACGGAAGTTGGTAAAGAACGCGTGGCAATGGCGCATGGCGAAGGCACGCCCGGTTTCCGACTGTCCGGCATTGATGATCATCGGCGAATTGTCGCGATACAATTTCGGCTTGGCGACAACGTTGCGCAATTCAAGGTACTCGCCGTCGTAGGCGAACGGCTCGGTTTCCGACCACATCTTTTTCATCGAAGCGATCCATTCCTCGCCGTACTCATAACGGCCGCCATGATCGCGTTGCTCGATGCCCGCCATCTGGAATTCCGGCTCATTCCAGCCAACGACGATATTCAGCCCGAACCGTCCGCGCCCGACATGATCGGCCGTGACCATCTGCTTGGCGCCGACAAGCGGGTTGAACAGCGGCGCATGAACGGTGCCGAAGCAGGTGATACGGCTGGTGTTGGCCAGCAGGCCGGTCGCCCAGGTGATGGTTTCGAAACTGGTTCCCTGGAAATCCGTTTCGCCGCCATAGCCCTTCCAGCGGGCCACCGGTAGAAGAAAATCCATCCCGCCCGCGTCGGCCAGCCTGGCCATTTCCTCGCAGGATTCCCAATCCGCCAGCCAGCGTTCCGGCAATGTGTTCCAGGCTCTGCCGGAGGAGCAATTGGCTCCAAACAAGCCGAGCTTGAAGGCATTGTCGTTGTACATTTGATAACGGCCGGACGCCATGTTGATCACTTCCTTCGGAGGATGCAGCCTCAAACAACGATAGCAAAGCAAGCCATGCGCTGCCTGCAACACAAGGTCGCAATACTCAGCCCGGCACGATGCCTTTGACAGCATTCGCATGGGCTCCGTATGCGATCAGCCCGTCCGCATTGTGTGGTAGATCCATTTGCAATCGCTCCTGCAGCGCCGCAGTCTCGCGTGACGAGAGCGCGTTCAGGCGCGACCCCAGCGGCCCGGTCGATATGATGTTGGAGCCCCAGAAATCGTCGAAATCGGGATGGGTAACGTCGATACGAATGACCGTCGTTTCGACGCTCGTGAATCCGGCGCCGGTCCAGATTTCCCGCAATCGATCCAGCTGCCCCGCACCTGCATGTGGCGCACCAGGGCCGCTCAATCCAAGGGCGCGCATCGCCTTGTTGATCGGATTGGCTGGATGGCCGTCACCCACTGTATCCCACATGTAGGTTCCCGCCACCCCGCCAGGCCGAACCACGCGCGCCAGTTCCGCCGCCGCCTTGTCCGGATCGGGAATGAAGCTTATGACCAGCGCCATGGCGGCGGCATCGAATGCACTGTCCTCGTACGGAAGGTTCTGCGCATCGCCGGTTTGAAATTGGGCCCCGGCGCAGCCTTGCCGTCCCGCGGCATAATCGACCTGCGCCTTTGAAGGGTCGATACCGTATGTTCCTTCCGGCTTTTGCCGTTTGATGAGGGCTTCGGTGAAAGCGCCATTGCCGCAACCCACATCGAGCCATCGCCCGCCCGCCGGAACATCCATCCAGTCGAGAAAATTCACGCCAACGCGCTGGCTCCAACGGCCCATGGACCGCTCATAGGCGGAGCCGTCGGAGAACAGGCCGGTTTTTACTTCGATCAATGCTGCAATCCCGGTTCAAATGAAAATCCCGGAGCGCCGATCCGGCGTCCGGGATGATACTCCAGTACAATCACACCAAGGCTACCGCCACTTGTCGATTGAGACGGTATTGTTCTTCATGCGCTTGCCTTCGTAGATGCGCCAATTACCTTGGGTCTCACCGCCGGTGACAACGACATTGATTTCGTCTTTCGCGAACATCTTCAGCATGTCATCGGGAGCGGCTTTCAGGTTGGTCGCCCACGGCTCGACACCGGCAACCGCCAGAGGATGCACGAGCGTCTGCACCCATTGGTCGTTCCAGTAATCAGCAGCGCGCTGCCGGGCGTTCTCCACGCACCAGTCGATGAAATCGTCCTTGGTCGTCAGGCCCTTTTCGATCAGCCCGCGGGCAACGATCGGGTCCATGACGATCAGCGGCGACATCCGCGGCGCGGTGGCGGCGAAGGCGGCGCGGAACTTGTTCTCCCACTCCACCCTCGGCCCGAAGCCGGACTGCATGTAGCGCCCGCCACGGAAAGTGGTGACGGCGCTCTCTTCCGGTTTGAAGCCATATTGCGTGTGCAGCGGCGTCCACGGGCTCGCCTCTTCGTTCTCGGCGAAGCACGAGGCGATGGCGTACCAGTTTCCGAGCGAACCCATATAGGTATCGCCCGGCGTCGAGCCACCCTGCAGGTTGCGCGAACACAGGTTCCACGCCCGCCCGATGGTCACGCTGGCGTGGTCGTAGGGACCCATAACGCCGATGCCGGTATTCATTCCCAGCTCGCGCCGGATTGGCCCGTTTACGACTGCAAGGCCCGCAAACGAAGTCGTCGAAGACGACAGCGAGGTCATGCCGCACGAGGTCATCGCCAGCACCACCGGCAAATATTCCGGCTTGCAGCCGGCCATCACCGCGTTGACCGCGACCTTCTCCACCGTGAACTCCCAGCTCTCGCGGAAATTCGTCGGCGACAATCGCCCGACCACCTTGTCGCGATCGTGGCTCGTGCCTTTCAGCATGGCCTCCACGCGCTCTTCCGTCGGCAGGACGATCGGCATGAAATCGGTCCAGAAATTGTCCTGGAACAATTGCTGCAGATTGTCCTCGCTATCCTCCGGCAAGAACCGCGGAATGTCGCGGTCGAAGGAAACACCCTTCATGTCCTGGTCGTCGAGTTCCCTGGTGAGAGACTCGATGACGACCTGCATGAACGGCTGCTTGTTGACCGGATCGGGTCCCTCAATATAGGCGCGCAGCTGTTCGGACGATCGATCTACCAGCGGTTGGGGAACATAGGCCTGCCGCGTCGTCGGCATGCCATTGGCGCGGGCGGTCGACTTCGCCAGCCGCGCGAAAGAGTCTGTATGCAGCGCTACCGAGGGAACGCCGGCATTTTCCAGGGACATGGCCAGCCCCACGACCGTGGGACTACAGGTGCTTCAATTACCTACCCCAAGTATCGCGGCGTCTCCATCGGCCTCGATCTTCTTGCGCATGTCCGGGTCGTCGACCCAGCTTTCATAAGGCTTGATCGGCTGCGTTTTTACGCCGGGCAGATTAGCCTCGAACCAGTCCTGCATTTCATTCATGAAGGTTTCGGAATTGTCGAACAGGCAATCGACCAGGTAAACCTTTTTGCCTTCAAGGCTGTCGGGCCGCGGCGCCATGCGCTTGCCCTCCACCTTCGGCGGAAACCCGCGTGGATCGTGAACCTTGATCATGCCTGCCATGGATGCCTCCCGGACCGGTTTGAGTGAATTATTCGGGCGCAAACTTACTCCCGTCGGGGCGGGTTTGGCAATGTGATTGCCCTGTCCGGCTTTCCGTGGCGATATAGTTTCCAGCCCACTCGTGCTTGCCCACGCCGCGGCATGCCCGTTAATTCACCCTATGAGAACGGCCGGTATGCAAGGCCGCGCGGAACACAACAAGAAAAGGGAGGAAACCATGCTGAGCAAGCAGGATAACGAGCGCGTAACCCGCGTCAGCCGCGGCACGCCTATGGGCGAAACCTTGCGCCGGTACTGGGTCCCCGCCCTTCTGTCGTCTGAAATACCCGAGCCGGATGGCGACATGGCGCGGGTCCGCCTGCTCGGCGAAGACCTGCTGGCATTCCGTACCACCGATGGCCAGGCCGCTTTGACCGGCGCCCTGTGTCCGCACCGGCTGGCGCCGCTCTATTTCGGCCGCAACGAGGCCAACGGCGTGCGTTGCGTTTATCACGGCTGGAAATTCGATTCGACGGGCGCTTGCATACACATGCCGACCGAGCCGCCGGACAGCTCCTACAAGGATCGCGTGCGGATCGACGCTTATCCGACCCACGAGGCCGGCGGCGTCATCTGGGCCTATCTCGGTCCCGAAGTACACATGCCGCCGCCGCCGGACTGGGAATTGACCCGCGTGCCGCTGGAACATTCCTTCGTCTCGCGCACGGTACAGGATTGCAACTGGCTGCAGGCGCTTGAGGGCGGGCTCGATTCAGCCCATGCGATGATCATGCACAACGCCGATGGGACGAACATCGACTGGATCTACGATTACGACCGCCTGATACCGCAAATCGAGGTCAATCCAACGGAATACGGTTATAGCTATACAGGGATCCGCGAGCGCGCCGATGATCTGTGGTGGGTGCGGCTCTACCAGTATTTCATGCCGTTTACTGCCCTTCGCGGGCGGGTCTCACCGCTGCGTGGCGCAAAACAACCGCCGGCCATGCCAACCATGTGCGGCCATATCTGGGTGCCGGCGGATGACGTCACCACCAATGTTTTCAATTTCATATACGCCGCCGATCCGGCGATCGGAATGACCCGGGAATTCGCGATTGAAAACGAGATCGATGATGGCCGCGGCCCCCAGCATCTGACACCGGATTTGCGACTAAAGCTCGGCCTCCACAACGACTACAGCCTTTCACGAGAACTGCAGAAAACGGGCAATTTTGCCGGTATCGTAGGCATCAACACCCAGGACGTCGCGGTACAGGAGGCCATGGGACCGATCGTCGACCGCTCGCAGGAGCACCTTGGCTCGACCGACCGGGCAATAATGCAAATGCGGCGCATGCTGCTGGAGGCCATCGGCGATGTCGAGGCCGGGCGGAGGCCCAAAGGCGCGGATACGGCGAGCTACGCGCAGGTCCGTGCGGTGGACCATTTCGTCCAGGGCAAGGAAAACATAGCCCGCGTCCTGCTCGAGGAATCAAAAACCCGGTACTGACCGCTCCATAAGATACATTTAGCCGCTGCATTGCAGAATAGACTTTGCCGGGTCATGGAGTAATCTGCGGTAATCAGAAGGATTACCCGCCATTATGTCCATGACCGCCACTGCTGCTACCCCGCATCCGGTTCCCGAGGCATCCGAGCTGATCGAACGCGCAAGAGCCCTTGCTCCGGTATTGCGCGCCCGTTCTGCAGACGCCGAACCGCTCAAGCAATGCCCGCGCGAAACCATCGACGACATGATGGCGGCCGGCCTCCATCGTGTCGTCCAGCCGAAACGTTATGGCGGCTATGGAATGGACTGGGATGTATTGTGCGAAGCGGCGATGGAGTTGGGCCAGGGGTGCGGCGGGCAGGCATGGGCGGTGACGGTCCTGTGCGATCATCCCTGCATTGCCGGGATGTTCTCCAAACAGGCGCAGGACGACATCTGGGCGGACGATCCGGACATTCTGGTTTCGACCTCCTATGCCCCGCGTGGCACCGTGCGCACCGTCGACGGCGGCTATGTACTGAATGGAAAATGGATGTTTTCCAGTGGGATAATCCATTCCGGATGGACCATCCTCGGAGGCTTTGTCGAATCTGACGACGGCAATCGCCAGCATCATTTTTTTCTCGTGCCCGCCAGCGACCGGAAAATTCTCGACGACTGGAATGTCATGGGCATGGCGAGTTCTGGCAGCCAATCGTTTTTGCTCGAAGACGTGTTTGTTCCCGAACATCGCGCCATTGACGCATCCCGCGTAATTGCCGGCGACCCGCCGGGCGCCAGCGTCAACGATGAACCGCTCCACCGCATGCCGATCATCGGATTTACCGGCACGGTTCTGGTATCGGTTATAGTTGGCGTTGCCATCGGAATGGTCCGCGATTTCGAAATCATGGTGAAACAGGCTTCGAAGGCTGTTCCGGTCCGCGCGGGCCTCGACGAATTGCTTCTGCGCGCCGCCGAAGCCGATGCCGAAATGCAATGCGCCAAACTACTGGTGCTCCACTCGGCGCGCGAGAACATGGCAAAACTGCGCGCCGGTCACCGCCTCGATGAGGGCGATGCCGCACGCACCGCCCGGAACTCTGCCTATGTGGCGCGGCTCGCGAAGCAGGCGGCGACCCGCCTGTTCGAGGTCACCGGCGGTGGCGGGCTGAGCCTCTCCAGCCATTTCCAGCGCGCGTTCCGTGACGTGTACGGCGGCGCCGCGCACATCACTTTGAGCTGGGGGCAATGCGCCGATCGATATGGAAATCACCTTATCGGACGCCAGACAAACATGCGCTTTTAATACTCAACCGCTAGTATTCAACCGCCCGGGGGATGCCGATGAAATCGATGGCCCAAGTCATTCACACCTATGGCGATGCATCAGTATTACAGTGGGAAGAGATCGACCTGCCTGAACCCGCCCCCGATCAGGTCCTGATCCGGCATACCGCCATCGGCATGAACTTCGCAGATATTTACATGCGTGAAGGCCATCACGCTGTTCTGCCGCTGCCGGCTGTGCTTGGTCTGGAAGGCGCCGGGATAATCGAAGCCGCGGGATCCGGTGTATCCGGCTTTGCTGTAGGCGATCGGGTCGTCTACGCCAGCGGCGACAAGCCGGGCTCCTATAGCCAGTACCGGCTGCGAAACACCAGCGGCCTGGTCAAGATACCCGGTTGGATCGACGACAAGACGGCAGCCGCCTGTTTTACCAAGGGTACAACCGTTGAATATCTGTTCAATCGCACCCACAAACTGACTGCAAACGACACAATCCTGCTGACCGCCGCCGCCGGCGGCGTCGGCCTGATTGCCTGCCAATGGGCAAAATCGATCGGCGCAACAATAATCGGCACTGTCAGCACGGACGCCAAGGCCGAACTCGCTGCCGCCAATGGCTGTACCCATGTCATCGTCGCCGGCAAACAGAACGTGCCGGACGAAGTAGCCAGGATCACCGGCGGAAAAGGCGTCGACGTGGTTTATGACTCGATAGGCAAGGATAGCTGGGCCGATACGATGGAAGCGGTGAAAGTGCGTGGCCTCGTCGTCGCCTTCGGCGCAGCGTCCGGCAATCCGCCGCCATTTGATCCGATCGAAGACGGCAGCCTCAAGTCCATTTATCTGCACCGGGCCACCACCAAGTACTATCAGACCAGCAACGAACTGCGCCAGCACAGCGCCGATGCCCTGTTCGCAAAGATGCGCTCCGGCGATGTGAAGATTACAATCGGCGGCGAATACTCCCTGCACGACCTGCCTCGCGGACACCGCGACGTCGAGGCTCGCAAGACCACAGGCTCGGTTGTCTTCAATCCGTGACGGGCTCACTGGACAAGACGCAAATTCCGGCCATGATAGGCAAAACGCACACGATAGACTGGGAGGAGACAGGAATGGATGACGCCAGCAAAACGCCTGCGCCCGGCGAAAACGCCAGGCTATTGCAGCGCCAGCCCGAGCGATTGCACCACTACGCCTTTGTCGTCCGCGACCAGGAGGCCAATCGGCAGTTTTTCGAAGATGTTCTCGGGATTCCGCTTGTCGCCACCTGGTGCGAGAAAGGCCATCATCGCATCCTTGGCCGGGAAATCGAATTCTGCCACACGTTCTTTGCGGTCGGAGACGGCAGCGCACTGGCATTTTTTCAATATGCCGACGACGACGCCTACGAACAGCTAAAATGCCAGCGCGCCAGCCGCGGTCAGCATATTTCATTCAAGGTCGATCAAACGACATTCGATGAAATTCAGCAGCGGCTGAACGCGGCCGGAGTTGCATCTCGCGTCATCGACCATGGTTATTGCAAGTCGGTTTATGCCGAAAGCCCTGACGACCTGACGGTCGAATTCACAATCGACCCGCCGCATGTCGACAAGATTGACGCCTGGCAGCGTGGCATCGCCCATGCCGAACTGGCGCGCTGGATGAACGGCGACCGCAAGACCAACAACGAGGAACGTCCGGCGCAATGACGCAGGGATCCGCCGGTTTCAATCAGGGCGGGACAGTACAATTCAAACATTAAATACATCAGGAGATAGCATGGCTGCGGCAGAACATTTCGACTATGTAATTGTTGGAGCGGGTTCAGCCGGATGCCTCCTGGCAAACCGGTTGAGCGCCGATGGCTCGTCACGCGTGCTGCTGTTGGAAGCCGGCGGCAAGGATCTCGATCCCTTGATCCACATTCCCATTGGCCTGGGCAAAATTCACAAGCACCGCTGGCACGACTGGGGATACGATACCGAGCCGGAACCCGGGCTCAACAATCGCGAAATCGAATCCATGCGCGGCAAGGTGCTGGGCGGATCGTCGTCGATCAATGTCATGGCCTACACGCGCGGTGACGCCAACGACTACAACCGTTGGGCCCGCAACGGCGCCGCGGGGTGGTCGTACAAGGAAAACCTTCCCTATTTCAAACGCTCCGAAACCTGGGAAGGCGGTGAGAACACCTGGCGCGGCGGTTCGGGCGAACTGCATACCCACACCGGCCATTCCACCGACCATTTGTCGGACGCATGGATCGAAGCCGGCAAGGCGGCCGGATATCCCGCCACCGAGGATTTCAACGGCGCCCAGCATGAAGGCTTCGGCCGCATCCAGTACACGATCCACAAGGGTAAACGCTGGTCATCTGCTACTGCATTTCTGCGGCCGGCGCGCGGGCGCCCAAATCTCGCCGTGGAAATTAACGCGCTGTCGACAAAGATCCTGTTCAACGGTTCGACCGCGACCGGGATAGAATACGTTCAGCACGGCCAGACAAAGACCGTCCATGCTGACAAGGAAGTGATCTTGTCCGCCGGCGCATTTAACACGCCGCAACTGCTGATGCTGTCAGGCATTGGCCATGCCGATCATCTCAAACAGATGGGGATAGATGCCCGGGCCGACCTGCCGGTTGGCGATAATTTACAGGACCATATCGCGGCCTGGTTTACCTGGCATCGCAACGAGCCCGGCGACTTCTACAAGTTGTTGCGGTTCGACCGGATCGCCCGGGCTATGACGCAGAATTACCTGTTCGGCACCGGCCCGGCCGATTCCCTGCCGGGCGTCATTTTCGCCTTCCTGAAATCGGAGCCGGGCCTTGATGTACCCGATGCGGAGTTCATTTTCCGCATGACCCGGCCCGATGCGCGGCCCTGGTTCCCGGGTGTTCGCAAGGGCCTGCCGGACACTTACGCAATCCGCCCAACCCTGTTGCAGCCGAAGAGCCGCGGCACGGTGCGCTTGCGTTCCACCAGTCCTGCCGATGCGCCACGCATATTGTTCAACTTCTTCGATCATCCCGAAGACATGCCGCGGATGCTGGAGATTACCCGCCAGTCGCTTGAAGTGGCCGCACGCAAGGAGCTGGACGAATTCCGCGGTGCGCCCGGGGGCCCTGTGCCGGCTGCGGAATCCAAACAGGACATGGAAGACTGGATACGAAAGACCGGTCTTACCGTTCACCATCCTGCCTGTACTTGTCCGATTGGCACGGTGCTGGAGAACGATCTGCGGGTGAAAGGTTTCGAGAAGCTTCGCGTTGTTGATGCTTCGGCCATGCCCGACATCGTCACTGCGCACATCAACGCTTGCGTCTACATGATCGCCGAAAAGGCATCCGACATGATACTCGGCAAACCATTGTTACCGCCGGCTGACGTATAGCCGGGGCCGGAGGCGTCAATGGCGAAACGTATTTTATCCTGCGCGGTGACCGGAGGAGCACCGGTAACCGGGCGCAACCCAAACGTCCCGGTTACGCCAAGGGAAATCGCCGATTCCGCGATAGAGGCGGCGGGGGCGGGAGCGGCAATCGTCCATCTGCACGCCCGCGATCCGGACACCAGGGCCGGCTCCATGCGCCTTGACCTGTTTCAGGAAATCGTCGGCCGTATCCGCGACGCCAGCATCGACGTAATCATCAATCTGTCGACCGGCGACGGCGCAATGTTCGCGCCGGACCAGGACAATCCGATGCTGGCCGGGCCGGGCAGCAACATGTGCACCGCGCTGGAAAGGGTCCGCCATGTTGTCGATCTGAAACCGGAAATCTGCAGTCTCGATTTCAACACCATGTGGTTTCGCACCCGGGCATTCGTCAATTCGCCGGAGATGATTTCCGAGATGGCGGCGATGATCTACGAAGCGGGGGTAACGCCGGAACTGGAGATTTTCGACACCGGCGATCTGCATTTGGCGAAGCACCTGATGTCGACCGGCGCCATCCGTACCCCGGCATTTTTCCAGATCGTGCTGGGAGCAAGTTACGGAGCGAGCGCCAGCACCGAAACAATGCTCTACATGCGCAACCTGCTGCCGCCCGGCATGGAATGGGCCGCCTTCGGAATTGGCCGCGATGAATTTCCGATGGTCGCGCAGGCGATGATACTCGGCGGACATTCTCGTGTCGGCTTCGAGGACAATCTCTGGCTGGCTGCCGGTGAGTTGGCGCCAAGCAATGCAGCACTGGTCGAAAAAGCGGTGCGCATCATGCGCGACGTCGGTTGTGAACCAGCTACCCCGGCCGAAGCGCGGCAAATCCTCGGTCTTCCCGCCAAGCGCTGAACACGGACAAATTCCGGCAGGCAAAGCAAAACCCCCGGTCGAACGGCCGGGGGTTTCGCGTTATTGCAAACCTGCGATCAGGCTATTCGCGTTCGCCGGTCAATGCCAGGATGAACTGGAACATGTTGATGAAGTTGAGATAGAGCGACAGGGCGCCCATGACCGAGGCTTTCGCCATCATGGTCCGGTCCTGGCGCAGATAGTCGTAATCTTCTTTCAGGCGCTGGGTGTCCCATGCGGTCAGGCCGGCAAAGATCAGCACGCCGATAACGCTGATCGCAAAAGCGAACGCGCTTGATTGCAGGAAGATGTTGACGATGCTGGCAACGATCAGCCCGATGAGGCCCATGATGAGGAACGAGCCCATGCCGGACAGGCTGCGCTTGGTCGTATATCCGTACAGGCTGAGACCACCGAAGGCGATGGTCGTCACGAACAGCGCCTGGACAATGCTGCCTACCTTGTAGACGAGGCCTATCCAGCCCATCGACAGGCCCATGACAGCGGCGAAGGCCCAGAATGTGCCAAGCAGCGCCGTGTAGCTCATGCGCTCAAAGCGCCAGGACAACACAAGAATGAAGGCCAGCGGCGATAGCATGATCACCCATTTCAAAGGCGTGCCATACAGCGCCTGAACAACCGGGCTGGTCTTGCCCATCATGAAAATAGCCATGCCTACCAGCGCGGAAATGGCCAGCGCAAGCGTCATGTGATTGTAGATACCGAGCATATAGGACCGCAGGCCCTGATCGATCTCGGCTGCTTGACCGGCCCGGTCTACGCCAGCGCCCCAGCGGGCCTGCGTATTGCGATCGTAGTCGGACATTGTTGATTTTTCTCCTCTGGAAACCCGGACCACAATGGAGCGGGAATACGTCCATAATATGTAATGTCTTGACGATTGCTTCAAGGGCAAAGCGACGCCGGCAGCTTCAACATGGTAAGCGGCCGCCGGCCCAATTCTTTAACACCCGCCTTATATGTTCTAATTCAGTGCCTTATAAAAATTACAGACTACGCAAATGGCGTCCGGGTTTTTGGTTGAGGATTCGCCACGTACCCGCCAGTCCGAGCAGTACGGTGATAGCCATCCCGAGCAGCACGGCCCAGGAGGCGGCGCTCCAGTAAAACGCGAAGCTGTCGAGGCCCATTACCTGCACCATGATGATCCAGGCGGCCAGGCTACCGGCAATGAGCGAGAACACCCCGGCCGCCAGTCCGAGCAGGCCATATTCGAGCAGGATGCCTGCCAGCAAGCGCCGCCGCGTGGCGCCAAGGGTCTTCAGGATCACCGCATCGTATATCCGGGCCCTTCGACCCGCCGCTACCGCACCGGCCAGCACAAGAATCGATGCAATCAGCGCAATCGACGTCGCTCCACGCATGGCGAAACTCAACTGCCCGGAAATGTTGTTGAGGGCGTCGAGGGTCTCGCGGATACGAACGCTAGTTATGGTCGGAAAACGTTGCGCCAGCGAATTCAGCAGCTCCAGCTCCTGTTTACCGCGATCCCCGCCGTCAAATGTGGCTGTCGCGATGTTGGCGTGCGGCGCGCCGGCGAACGCCGAAGGCGAGAACACGAAGACAAAATTGATCCCGAATGTTCGCCAGTTGACTTTCCGGTAACTGGCGACCTTGGCGGAAATCCGCCGCCCGAGCACGTTAAACGTGATCCTGTCACCCAGCTTGATGCCGAGGCCGCGCGCGATTTCATCCTCAACCGACACCAGGGGCTCTCCGGAATAGCCGGCAGGCCACCACTGGCCGCTGGTCAGTACCGATCCCTTCGGGATTGTCGCAGCATAGGTAATCCCGCGGTCGCCGCGCAACGCCCAGGCAACGTTCGGGGGAGCATTTACCTTGGCTGCCGGTATCCCGGCGATCGAAATCACCCGTCCGCGCATCATCGGCACGACCTCCAGCTTTACGCCGGCAGCCTTGCCTTTGATGAATTGCTCAAATTCCGCGCGCTGGCTCTTTTGGATATCGAGAAAGAAGAAGCTCGGAGTTTTTCCCGGTATGCCTTCGCGCACCACCGACCGGAAATTCAAATCCATGATTGTCAGCGCGACCAGCAGGGTCATTCCAAGCCCCAGCGACAGCACCACCGATTGGGTCAGCGCGCCGGGCCGCTGGATATTGGCGATCGCCATGCGTAGCAACGTATGGCGTATGCGTGGTGCATGACGTGCGGCGTAAATCAGAGCAGCCCCGACAAACCGCAGGATGAACAACGCGCCCAGCGCCACACCGGTATAAATCAGCGCCAACCGGCGATCGCTTGCCGTGACGATAACCGTAGACAGAAATATCGCCACGATCGCGCCAGTCATCAGCACGTAGCGCAGGCGCAGCGTCTGCCGATTGTTTTCCACCTGATCGCGGAACAGCGCCGATACGCGCGTATCGTGAACATGACCCAGCGGCGGTAACGCAAACGCCAGCGCAGTCAAAAATCCGAAAACGGCGCCGGTCAGCAGTGTTGATGGATAGACCGAGGGCGTGAACGGTATTGGAATGATTGCCCCGAAGGCGGCCGCAATGAAATACGGAATCGCAGCCCCGGCCAGGGCCCCCAGTGCGATTCCAATCGCCGCTGCCAGCAGAACTTCAACCACCGACATGCGGAAAATATAGCCCCCGCCGGCGCCAAGCGCCTTGAACACCGCAAGGTCGTGTTGCTTGCGCTCCATGAAGCCGCGCACGGCGTTGGCGACACCAACGCCGCCAACCATGAGCGCGGTGAGCGCAACAAGAATCAGAAACTGGGCAAACCTTTCGATGTTGCGCGCAAACCTCGGCGAAACATTGGTACGGCTTCGAATGCGCCAGCCGGCATCGGGAAACGCCGTCTTGGCGCCCGCGATTGTATCTTTGATTGCCGCATCACCGGCGCTGGCGCCCGGCGCGTTTCCATTCAACAAAATACGATACGTCCAGCGGATCAGCGCGCCAGGTTGAACAAGACCACTTTCCCGGAAACTTTCCACCGACAGGAGTACGCGAGGTCCCAGGCCGAAACCGCCGGACAGCTTGTCCGGTTCAGATTGCAGCACAGCCCGCAATTCGAACAGCCGGTCTGCGATATGAAACCTGTCGCCCCGATTTAATCCAAGCCGAACCAGCAACGCTGTGTCGGCGGCCACCCCGTAAACGCCGTCACGCTTCGACAGCACCGTCGCCAGATTCCGGTTCTTACCGGACAACGCCAGCGCACCAATCATCGGATAGGCGCCATCAACCGCCTTGAGTTCCACCAGCGCCGCCTTGTTGGAGCCACCGCGCGCCATCGCCCGCATTGTCGCAATGACGGAAACTTTGCCACGCTCCGCCATCCATGCACGCTGTCCGGACGTTGCTTCCTGCTGGGCGAGCCTGAAGGCCACATCGCCGCCAAGTATCGTCTGACCCTCGCGGATCAGGCTGTCGGACAGAATTCGGGCCGACGAACCGATTCCGGTGATTGCAGCAACACCCAGAAAGATGCAGGCGATAAAAATGCGAAAACCGCGCAACCCGCCGCGTAGATCACGCACGGCCAATCGCAGGGACAACGGGATGTGCAAGCAGTACCGGCGCTTGTCCGTCGCCGCGCTCACGCGCCACCCCCTGTGCCCGTCATGGATGGAGCAAGGGCGCTGTCTGCAGCAATTTCCCCGGAACGCAAGCGCACGACCCGGTCGCAGCGGCCAGCCAATGCTTCATCATGAGTCACCAGCACCAGCGTCGTACCGCGCGCGCGCTGGAGGTCGAACAGCAATTGCGTGATCGAAGTCCCGGTCGCACCGTCAAGATTGCCCGTCGGCTCGTCCGCGACAAGAATTTCGGGACGCGTCACCAGCGCCCGCGCCAGGGCAACCCGCTGCTGCTCGCCGCCCGACAATTGCGCCGGATAATGCGATGACCGGTCGGCCAATCCGACGGATTCCAACTCCTCTGCCGCAAGCCGGAATGCGTCGTGTTTCCCCGCAAGTTCCAGCGGTACCGCTACATTTTCCAGCGCCGTCATGGTCGGAATCAGGTGGAACGCCTGAAACACGATCCCGATATGCGCGCCCCTGAATTGCGCCAGCCGGTCCTCGTCAAGCATATTTATGTCATGGCCATTGACCAGCACCTGTCCACTGTCCGGGCGCTCCAGACCAGCCATGACCATCAACAGCGTGGACTTTCCCGATCCCGACGGCCCCGCCATTGCCACCACTTCGCCGCGGCCGATCTTCAACGAAATGTCCCGCAAAACCTGGACTTTTGCCCGGCCGCTGCCCAAATTGAGCGATACGCCGGACAACTCGATGGCCGTTTGTCCGGCTGGATCTGGTCTGGCAATGGCGTCCATTCAAATTTCCACTCTGTGTTTCGACGCAAATGACCTTGTTCAGCGCCGCGTGTTTTCAAGATCCCTTCGCGCCGTTTAGGTTGGGCGTCCTGCCGCAGAATCAAGAATACCACCAGTGAACTTTACAATGCCGAAACAAACAAGCACGAGACGATTTGCCTTAGCCCTGCTTTTTGGCTGGCTGTTGAGTGCATGTCACGCATCGTTCGCAGCAGCGGAACAAAACACCTTCCGGCTTGTGGTATTTGGGGACAGCTTGACCGCCGGTTATCGCCTGCCATTGGAGGACGCTTATCCAAAAGTTCTCGAAAAAACGCTCCGCACCAGGGGGCACAAGGTCGAGGTCATATCCGCCAGCGTTTCAGGTGACACGAGTACCGGCGGGCTAGCCCGGCTGGACTGGGCGCTGAACGGCAAGATCGATGGTGTTATTGTCGAGCTTGGGGCCAATGACATGTTGCGCGGCATTGATCCGGACCGGACCCGCGCTGCTCTCGACGCCATAGTAACCAGGATCAAGGCAAAAGGCGCAAAAGTCCTGCTGGCCGGCATGCTCGCTGCGCCCGGGATGGGCAAAACCTACGAGGACAATTTCAGGAACATCTACCCGGCGTTGGCGAAAAAACACGGCGTTGGCCTGATTCCGTTCTTCCTGGAAGGAGTAGCGGGAAACAAGCGCCTCAACCTGCCGGACGGTATACATCCCAACCCGGCTGGCGTGCATGTTATGGTTGGCAACAGCCTGCCATTTGTGGAAAAGATGCTTGCCCGCGCTTCGGGCGCCCGATAGACCGCTGTCGCGAATCCAGCGCGCCTTGCGGGACCAATTCAATAGGCCGGACATGCCGAGATTGTTTACCGCCCTGCAGCTCCCTGCGGACATCGCCGCAGAGATAGCGCAGTTCCGTGGCGGCCTGCCTGGCGCACGCTGGATCGAACCTTCCGATTACCACATCACCCTGCGGTTTATCGGCGATATCGGTCTGCAACTGGCCCGCGAAATCAATTCTGAATTGTCGCATATCGATCACGCTGGCATTTCCATCCAGATCAACGGGCTGGATTCCTTCGGCGGCAAGAGCCCGCGCGCCATTTTTGCCGGCGTCAAGCCCAGCGCAGCCCTGTCGACGCTCCAAGAAGCGAACGAGCGGGCGGTTCGACGCGCCGGCGTCAGTCCCGAGACGCGCAAATTCCAGCCACACGTAACGATAGCCCGGCTGCGCAATATCGCGCCGGCCGCGGTCGCGGATTATTTTTACGCTCGCAGCACAGTGCAAAGCTGGCGTTTCGAAGCAGAGGAATTTGCTTTGCTTTCAGCACGCGAATCGACCGGCGGCGGGCCTTACCGGGTTGAGGCGGTCTACCCGCTTCGCGCCTTGCCGGCACTGCGTCCGGCGATAAGCCAGTAAACCATTCCAGCGACCAGGCCGGTGAGGGCGAACATCAGCGCCAGCCGGAACTCCGCCGCCTGCGCGAGGGCGTCCTGCGTGCGCTCCCCGGCGCGGTCCGATCGCGCCACCCGCAGGATCCAGGGCATTGCCCCGGCGAGGCAACCCGTCGCAATGCCGTACCAGAGGATTGTCCGGATACCAGCCACTTCACCGATTAGTGCAACGACGATCGCCGGTACGACACAAATCGCGACAATCACGATCCAGACCAGAGTGAACAGCCCCCCGGCGACATCGGCCGCCGCCTGCGGTGCAAAGAGAAGGGATACCAGCGCGTCAATACCGTCAGACGCCAGCGCCGATCCAATCTTGCGCAATACGGGATCGCTGAACAACGCAACCGGCAGCACGACAATGGCGGTGGAAACCGCAACCCCAAGAGCCAGGGCAATCCAAATCCAGCGGCCGATGGTTTGCACCTTGCACCCTCTTGCTCATATCCGTTTCAACACCTCGAATATCACGGATCCAGCGGCGAATCCCAGTAGAGATAGTCGAGCCAACTTTCATGGAGATAATTGGGCGGAAATGCCCGGCCGTTAGCATGCAGGTCGTTGACGGTTGGCTGGGCGGGCATATGCGCCGGCCAC